>CAYXYM010000145.1:0-2600 GCA_964469285.1 uncultured Gammaproteobacteria bacterium
CGTCGCCGCTGCCCTGCGCGCCGCGCACCCAGGGCTTATCGTTGAGCTTGTGCCACTGTCCACGCGCGGCGACGAAATCCTCGATACCTCACTTGCGTTGATCGGCGGTAAGGGCCTGTTCACGAAAGAACTCGAGAACGCGATGCTTGATGGTCACGCAGACCTCGCCGTGCACTCTTTGAAGGACGTCCCTGCGCTGCTGCCGGACGGGATGGTACTCGCTGCGGTCCTGGACGGCGCAGATCCGCTGGACGCGCTGGTTTCAAACCAGCACGCAACCGTCGCGGCGCTGCCGCCCGGTGCACGTGTGGGCAGTTCGAGCCTGCGCCGGGAGGCGCAGCTGCGCCACCGCTTCCCCGCGCTTGAGTTCGTCGGGCTGCGTGGCAACGTGAACACGCGGCTCGCAAAGCTCGACGCCGGTGATTACGACGCCATCATCCTCGCGACGGCGGGACTTGAGCGACTCGGGCTGCAAGACCGCGTACGCGAGCGCATCGACCCCGCCGTGTGCCTGCCGGCTATCGGTCAAGGGGTACTCGCGGTCGAATGCCGCGCGGACGATGCCGCGACCCGCGCGCGGGTCGCGACGCTCGAGCACGCGCCAACCCGGGCGCGCGTCAGCGCCGAGCGCGCCGTGAATCGCGCGCTGCACGGAAGCTGCCAGGCACCTGTTGCGGCGTACGCGACGCACGCCGGCGATACGCTGACGCTGCGTGCGCGTGTGGGCAGCCCCGACGGTCGCACCTTGCTCGAGGCGATTGCAACGGGGCCAAGCAACGAACCCGTCGCACTCGGCGAGCGCGCGGCTGAGTCATTGCTCACGCAAGGCGCTGCCGCGATCCTCGCGGCGGCGGCCCAACGATGACCGCGCGGCTGGCAGGCATTACCGTGCTCGTGACGCGGCCTGCGCACCAAGCCGACGCGCTGTGCGCGATGGTCGAGCGTGAGGGCGGCATCGCGCTGCGCCTTCCGGCGCTCGTGATTGACGAACCCACAGACGCCGCGCACGCCGCATCGGTCGCGCAGGGGCTTGAGGAATTCGACCTTGCCGTGTTCGTGAGCGCAAACGCCGTCGCGCGCACGATTGCGATGCGCGGTGGCGAACTACCCGCTGGCCTGCGCGTCGCCGCAGTCGGCCCTGCGACTGCGCGCGCGCTTGCAGACGCCGGTGCGACCGACGTCATCGCGCCGGAAACCGGATTCGACAGCGAAGCCTTGCTCGCCTTGCCCGCCTTCACCGACGTATCCGGCGCACGGATCCTCATCCTGCGCGGCGACGGCGGACGCGAATTCCTGGGTGAGACATTGGTGCAGCGCGGCGCCACGGTGGAGTATGCGGAGGTCTACCGTCGTCGACCCGCGGCGCCGCCGACCGGCACGGTCGCCACTGCATTGCGGTCGGCGCGCGTCGACGCGACCACCGCCACGAGCGCACAAGCGTTACAAGCCGTTTTCGAGCTCTGTGGCGGCGACTTGCGTAGCGGCCTGCTCCGTTCGCAGCTGGTCGTTTCCAGCGCGCGTATGGTAAAACTGGCCGGGTCGCTCGGCTTCGAGAAGCCGCTTGTCGCCGCCGCCCCCGGTGACCAGGCGCTGGTCGACACACTCATTCGCTGGGCAGGAGATCGGCGGAATCCAATGAACGATGAAACAACTGAAGCGAGGCCGGCGCCACTGCGCCGCGACCCGACGACGACGACTGTCGCGTGGGCCGCCGCAGTCATCGCGGCGATTGCGCTCGCGGGCGGCATCTATCTCGAGAAGGAGCGCGAGAAACTCAAGGATCGCATCAGCGAAGTCCGCTTCGAGATGCGCGATATGGCGCAGGCTTCGGAATACCGTGCCGCCGACCACGCCGAAGGCCAGTTGCGGCGTATCGCAGACCTCGAGCGACGCAACCAGCAGCTCGCTGACAGCATCGAGTACCTGCGCTCGCAAGCCGAGGGTGCGCGTGGCTCTTGGGTCAGAACGGAGGTCGAGTACGTGCTGCGCATGGCCGCACAGCACCTGGAGGTCGAACACGACCCAGGTGGCGCGCTCGCCGCATTGCGCGCGGCTGAGCGCCGACTGAGTGACTTCGCGGACCCCGCGTACGCGCCGGTCGTCGACCGTCTAAGGCAGGATATCGCAGCGCTAGAGCAAGTCTCGATGCCAGACGTTGGCGGCATCATGCTCACGCTCGACGGGATTGCGAACGCAATCGACCGACTGCCGCTGCTGCACCCCGAACCATTACGCCGGAAGCCGCCGCGTGAGGCCGAGCCCGGCTTCGCGGGCGTGGACTGGAGCGGACTGTGGCGACGCATTCGCGAAAGCTTCAAGTCGATGGTCACGATCCGTCGCGAGGGGCGCCCCGAGCAAATGCTGCTCGCGCCAAGCGAAGAATACTTCGTTCATCTGAACGCACAGTTGAAGCTCGAAGGCGCGCGCGTCGCGGCGCTGCGACGCGACGGCGATGCGTTCCGTGACAGCGTGCGTAGCGCGCAGGCCTGGATCGCGCGCTGGTACGACACCAGCGACCCGACCGTACAGGCGATGCTCGGCGAGCTGAGTACGCTCGAGGATCAGCGGCTGAATCCGCCACTCCCCGACATCACCGGCGC
>CAYXYM010000146.1:0-3629 GCA_964469285.1 uncultured Gammaproteobacteria bacterium
GTACAGCGTATCGCCGTCGGGGTCATGCGTCGTGAGCCACGCGTTACCGGTGATCTCGGCGTAGGTGTGGTTGTCACCATAGTGCGCGTAGTCGACGATCAGGCTCGCCGCGCACGCGACGACCTTGCCCTTGTCCTCGATACAAATCTGCCCTTCCGGGAACCGCGCGAGTTGCGACTGGAACTGCTCCTGTTTCCACGCGCCCATGGTCGGATACACCCGCTGCATGAGCGCGGAGACCTGCTCGAAGTCTTCGAGCCGGGTGTTGCGAAGCTTGAGCTTGTGGCTTTCCATCCGGTCAATTTTACCGGATGCCGGCTAGTTCTGCCTTACATCTCCGCCCGGTCGTGAGATGTCCTTGACGAGTTCTGCCGTGTTCCGCGAGCTCGAATGCCGCGCGACATCCGCCTGCGCGACGATGCCGCAGACGCGCCCCTGAGCGTCCACGACCGGCATGCGGCGCAACTGGTGGTCTTCCATTTTTTCCCGGCACTCGCTGGCGCCGCAGTCGTCACTGACCCACTGCACGTCGCGACTCATGATCTCGCCGACCGCCGTCGTCGCGTCGAGACCGGCGGCGACCGCACGGCACGCGATGTCGCGGTCCGTGACCACGCCGATGAGCTTCCGCGACTCAAGATCATTGACGACCGGAATCTCGCCGCAGTCGTTGTCCTTCATCAGCTGCGCGACGTCTCGCAGGCTGGATTCACTGGTACAGCAGGCCGGATCGGCCGTCATGATGTCCGTTACTTTCACGCTGATCACCTCCGCGGGCGTTTATTCATCCTTCCCGGGAGTGTGTGGCGGGTGGCGTAGAGAGGTCTGTGCGGGTACCAACTATCGCGGCGCAAAGGCGCCGCTCCTACATTAAGCGGGCTCGAGGTGTTCAACGATCAGCTGCACCCGCCGATTCCCGCGCCATTCATTCACGTCCAAGCGGTAGACGAGCCGCGACCGGCCCCCGGCGACGCCGGCATCGGCCGGGGTGTTGAATGCAATCGCGTCGAACCGGCGCCGGACGCCGAGCGGCTGGACCGACAGCTTTAGGTGGCGCTCGCCGACCGTCCGGCACTCGATCAGTTCAAACACGCCGTCGAACAGCGGTTCGGGAAAGCCCTGCCCCCACGGCCCGCCGTCGCGCAGTTCGTCGGCAAGGTCGAGGCAGAGCTCGTCCGGTGTGAGCTCGCCATCGGTGATGAGTACCTGCTCGAGCGCAGCGGAGTCCAGGCGCTCACGCGCGACCTGATCGAACGCGGTCGCAAAAGCCGGGTAGTCCGATTCCGCAATGGACACGCCCGCAGCCATCGCGTGCCCACCGAATTTCTTCAGCACATCCGGGTGGCGCGCAGCAACGGTGTCGAGCGCATCACGCACGTGGAAGCCAGAAATCGAGCGCGCCGAACCCTTGAGCTCGCCGGGCCCGCTCCGCGCGAACGCGACCACCGGCCGGTGCAACTGCTCCTTCACGCGCGCGGCCACGATGCCGATGACGCCTTGGTGCCACGACGACTCGTACAGGCAGACGCCGACCGGCGACGCGCTCGCGTCGACGTGCGTGCGCTCGAGGATTCGGTTCGCTTCGTCGTGCATTCCGCGCTCGATCTCACGGCGTTCGAGATTCAACGCATCGAGCCGCGCGGCAAGCGCATCGGCCTCAGCGTCATCGTCCGTGAGCAAGCACGCGATGCCGAGCGACATGTCTTCGAGTCGGCCCGCGGCGTTCAGTCGTGGCGCGACCGCAAACGCAAAATCAGTCGCACACGCGCGCATCGGGTCCCGGCCTGCCACGCGTAGCAGCGCAGCGATACCCGGCCGCGTGCGTCCTGCCCGGATACGCTTGAGGCCCTGCGACACTAGGATGCGGTTGTTGCGGTCGAGCGGCACGACATCAGCGACCGTGCCGAGCGCGACGAGGTCGAGCCAATCCGCGAGTCGAGGCGCCGCGCGTCCGCGCTGATCGAGTTCGCGCCGCAGCGCGAGCATCAGGTAGAACACCACACCGACACCCGCAAGCGCCTTACTTGGAAACGAATCGCCCACGAGGTTGGGATTCACGATCGCGGCGGCGTCGGGCAGCGTCGCCCCCGGAAGGTGATGATCGGTGACAATCACGCGCATTCCACGCGCATTCGCAGCCGCGACGCCGGCGTGGCTCGAGACGCCGTTGTCCACCGTGATCAAGAGCTCTGGGTCGAAGCGTTCCGCGGCGAGCGCGACGATCTCAGGCGTGAGCCCGTACCCATAATCAAACCGATTTGGCACGAGGTAATCGACGTGCGTCGCACCGCACCCGCGCAGCACGCCGACCGCGAGCGCCGCGCTCGTCGCGCCGTCCGCGTCGAAATCGCCGACGATGAGTATCCGCTGGTCGGCGACCACTGCGTCCGCGAGCATCACGGCGGCGCGTTCGATGCTGCCGAGCGCCTGCCAATGTTCGAGGCGCTCGAGCGCGTCGTCCAGCGCGTCGTCGTCGAGCACCCCGCGCGCGCGATACACACGCGCGACGACCGGATGCACGCGTGTCGGCGTGTCGCCCGGCGGGCACGGACGTCGCTCAATACGCCGCGGCAAAAAAACCTCCTCGGCGCCAGATGCGCCAGCGCATCCCCCGTCGCAGCGTATGCGTGGTGTGCCCGTCGTGCAGCGTGACCGAGTCAAGTTCGCCGGCATCGAGCGCAGTCACGGCGGGCGCGAGCCAATCGCTTTCGAGCATGCGCAGCGCGTCGACCCAGGCTTCGACGGCACCCAGGCTGGTGACTTCGGATAATGCATCGAGTTCGACGAGTATGGCGCCATCAACCGACGAATCCGCGAATGCGCCGGGCGTTTGGTCGACGGCGATGCCGTGGAACTGTGCGACGCCCACGATTTCGGGCCGCGCGGTGAAGATATGCGTGAACGGCAGCTTGGCCGGCGGCTCGAGCGGGCCGCCGCCCCAGGGCCATAGGCAGTTAATCGCCGGCTCGCCGTGGTCGGCGCGCCTTAAGTTGACCGGATGCTGGTGCAGCACCATCTGCGCCTCATTGATCCAGCGTAGCAAGGCGGTGTCGCGCGGCAGGTAGGCATCAATGCTGCGACCGAACACGTCGGCAGGCGCGTACAGGCGTTCGCTATGTGGCGTGAAACGCGCATACCAACGTATGGCGTCCGCGCGGAGAATCGGGAGCTCGAGTTCGCGCGACAGATACGCGACGAGCGCCGCAGCATCGTCGTCATCCAGCGTGGGCGGCGCCATGCGCAGACTGTCATTGCCGGCGACGAGATGAACCGGGTCGAGCCTGGACCACCAGTCGTCGCCGGGTGCATCGCCGGCGGAGAGCGCCGTCAATGCGCCTGCGCTGGCCGGTGCAAGCGACCACGCGGGTTCCTCGCAGTCAGCGCGTGCGAAGCGGTCAAGCGCAGGAAGCGGCCCGATGTGCTCGCGCAGCGCCGCGAACGGCGCGGGTGGGTCCTGCACGCCGCGGACGAAGAGCGTCAGCGAACTCACGCGCGCGGCGGATAGAGCACGGCGACGACGCGGCGATCTTCGCCGACGAGCACGTTGTAGGTACGCGCCGCCGCAAGCGTATCCATCACTTCGAGGCCGATGCCGCGCTTCGCGAGTGCCACGATTAAGCGCGCAGCGG
>CAYXYM010000147.1:0-2818 GCA_964469285.1 uncultured Gammaproteobacteria bacterium
CGCCAGCTCGGCGTCGAGCTCGGCCGCGACAACGCGATCTTCATGCACCTGACGCTGGTCCCGTATATCGCGGCGGCCGGCGAGATCAAGACGAAGCCGACGCAGCACTCCGTGAAGGAGCTGCGCTCGATTGGTATCCAGCCAGACATCCTGCTGTGCCGCTCAGAGCAGCCGCTGCCGCCCGACGAGCGTCGCAAGATTGCGTTGTTCACGAATGTCGAGGAGCGCGCGGTGTTCTCGGCCATCGACGCCGACGACATTTACCGGATTCCGTTGTTGCTCCACGCGCAGAAACTCGATGACATCGTGCTTGAGAAACTCCGCCTCGACTTGCCGCCCGCGGACCTGTCCGACTGGCAGCACGTCGTCGACGCCAAGCGAAACCCGGACGGCGCAGTCGACATCGCGATGGTCGGCAAGTACGTCGACCTCGTCGACGCGTACAAGTCGCTGAATGAGGCGTTGATCCACGCCGGCATCCACAACCGCACGCGCGTGCGGATCCACTACTTTGACTCGGAGCAAATCGAGCGCGAAGGCGCCGAGGTACTCGCAAAGATGGACGCGATCCTCGTGCCGGGCGGGTTCGGCGAACGGGGCATCGAGGGCAAGATTAAGGCTGCACGCTACGCGCGCGAGAACAAGGTGCCGTACCTCGGTATCTGCCTCGGCATGCAGGTTGCGGTCATCGAGTACGCGCGCCATGTCGCGGGTCTTGAGGGCGCGCACTCGACTGAGTTCGAGCGCGGCAACCCGCACCCTGTCATTGCGCTCATCACCGAGTGGCGCGACGCAAAGGGCGTCGTCGAGCGACGCGACGAAGATTCCGACAAGGGCGGGACGATGCGTCTCGGCGCGCAGAAGTGTCTGCTGCGCGCGGGTTCGCTCGCTGCGCGTGTGTACGGCGCGGACTCGGTCTGCGAACGGCACCGTCACCGCTATGAGTTCAACAACCACTACCTGAAGCCACTCGAGGACAAGGGTCTTGTGTTCTCCGGCACCTCCGAAGATGGCGAGCTGATGGAGATGATCGAGCTCAAGGACCACCCCTGGTTCCTCGGTTGCCAGTTCCATCCTGAGTTCACATCGAGCCCGCGCGATGGGCATCCGCTGTTCACGGGATTTGTCAAAGCGGCGGTGGAGCACTCGACCGAATCACGGCGCGAAGGCGCCGCTCCCAAATCTGCGATTCAGGCATCGTCATGAAACTCTGCGGCTTCGAGGCCGGCATCCAGCACCCGCTGTTCCTGATCGCGGGTCCGTGCGTAATCGAGAGCGAACAGCTCGCGCTCGACACCGCGGGCATCCTCAAGGAGATCACTTCGAAGCTCGGCGTGCCGTTCATCTACAAGTCGAGTTTCGATAAGGCGAATCGCTCGTCGGCGGGCAGCTTCCGCGGCCCCGGCATCGAATCGGGTTTGAAGACGCTCGACACCGTGCGCGCGCAAATCGGGGTGCCGGTGCTCACGGATGTGCACGAGGACACGCCGATGGATGAAGTCGCCGCGGTCGTGGATGTGCTGCAGACGCCCGCGTTCCTGTGCCGTCAGACCAACTTCATCCAGAACGTCGCGCGTCAGGGCAAGCCCGTGAACATCAAGAAGGGCCAGTTCCTCGCGCCCGGCGACATGGTGAACGTCGTCGAGAAGGCGCGCGCGACCGGCAATGACGCGATCATGGTCTGTGAGCGCGGTGCCTCATTCGGTTACAACAACCTCGTCTCCGACATGCGCGGGCTCGCTATCATGCGCGCGACCGGTTGCCCGGTCGTGTACGACGCGACGCACTCGGTGCAGTTGCCGGGTGGGCAGGGCAGTAAGTCGGGCGGGCAACGAGAGTTCGTGCCGGTGCTCGCGCGTGCCGCCGTTGCGGCTGGCGTCGCAGGTATTTTCATGGAAACGCATCCGGATCCCGCGAACGCGATGTCGGACGGGCCAAACGCCTGGCCGCTCGACCGGATGGCGGAGTTGCTCGAAACTTTGGTGGAAATCGATCGGCTTGTAAAAATGAGACCGCTGGCGGAATCGGATCTGCTGTGAGAATCGCGGCGCAAAGGCGCCGCTCCCACAATTGGTGTCAAATTTAGGTACGACGCTTTGGCAAAAATCAAGAACATCACCGCCCTCGAAATCATCGACTCCCGCGGCAACCCCACGGTCGAGGCTGAAGTGCTGCTCGACGACGGTGCGCGCGGTCGCGCCGCAGTGCCGTCCGGTGCCTCGACCGGTACGCGAGAGGCGGTCGAACTACGCGACGGTGATGCACGCCACCTTGGTAAGGGCGTGCGCAACGCGGTGGGGAACGTGAACGGCGAGCTCAAGACACTGCTGGCCGGCATAGACGCTGCCGACCAGGCGGGGCTCGACCAGCGCATGATCGACGCGGATGGTACCGCGACCAAGTCACGGCTCGGTGCGAACGCGCTGCTCGCCGTATCGCTCGCGAACGCGCACGCCGCGGCTGCATCGGCGGGTATGCCGCTGTACTGGTGGCTCGCGCGCGACCGCACAAAATTCGCGATGCCGGTCCCGATGATGAACATCATCAACGGCGGCGCGCACGCTGACAATTCCGTCGACATCCAGGAGTTCATGATCCTGCCCGTCGGCGCCGAGAACCTGGCCGATGCGGTGCGCATCGGCTGCGAAGTGTTCCATACGCTGAAAAAAGTGTTGCGCGAGCGCGGTCTGAATACCGCGGTCGGCGACGAGGGCGGCTTCGCGCCGGATCTACCGTCCAATGAAGCGGCGCTCGAAACGATTCTTGAGGCTATCGGTCGAGCGGGTTTCGAGGCGGGCGGTGATGTCTGGCTCGGGCT
>CAYXYM010000148.1:0-6098 GCA_964469285.1 uncultured Gammaproteobacteria bacterium
CTTATGGCGGAGCGCGCAGGCGTCGCCGCACGCGTGGGCGGCAATCTCGGAACGCCTGCGCTCGACTTGCTTGGCGATGTCGAGCCGGCGGTTTATGCACTCGAACTGTCGAGCTTCCAGCTCGAGACGACGAGCAGCCTCGACGCCGCTGCTGCTGCGCTGCTGAACCTGTCGGCCGATCACCTCGACCGGTACGAAGACATGGATGACTACCTCGCGGCGAAAGCGCGCGTGTGGCGTGGCCACGGAGTCGTCATCGCGAACCACGACGACGAGCGCGTGCGGGCCGCGGTACCGGGCGGGCGCACCGTGCGCTGGTTCAGCCTCGACAAACCACTCGGCGCCATGGACTACGGCTTAAGCGATCAGGACGGCGAACCGTGGCTGAGCCGTGGCCAAAATCGACTGTTGCCACAATCCGCGTTGCGCATCGCCGGTCGGCACAACGTCGCAAACGCGCTGGCCGCGCTTGCGCTCGGAACCGCCGCCGGCTTACCGGACGCGCCGATGCTCGCGGTGCTTGCGTCTTTCCGGGGTCTGCCGCACCGCATGGAATGGGTCGCGGAAGTCGCCGGCGTGCAGTATTACAACGATTCGAAAGCGACTAACGTGGGCGCGACCGTTGCCGCTGTCTCCGGCCTGCATGCGCCGTTCGTCGTCATCCTGGGCGGCGACGGCAAGGGCCAGGATTTTGCGCCGCTCGCGGCGGCGCTGCGCGGCCGCGCGCGCGCGGCGGTCGTCCTCGGCCGCGACGGCCCGCGAATCGCGGATTCGCTTGCGGCCGCCGGCGTACCCTGCACACCTGTCGAAGACATCCCGTCGGCGGTTCGCACCGCGTCGCGCGCCGCTGCGCCCGGCGACCTTGTGTTGTTGTCGCCCGCGTGCTCGAGCCTCGACCAGTTCGAGAATTTCGAAGCCCGCGGACGCGTGTTCGGCGAAGCGGTGAGGGGGCTCGCATGAGCGCGGTCGTCATGCGTGGCGGCGTTCGCCGGTTGCCTGCGGCCGTGATGTCGGATCCGTGGTTGCTCGGCGTCTCGCTGTCGCTGCTCGCGCTCGGATTAATCATGGTCGCATCGGCGTCCGTCTCGCTTGCCGACCGCAGCACCGGGATGCCGTTCTATTACCTCCAACGGCAATTCGTCTTCGCGATAATCGGTCTCGCGGGCGGCTATCTCGCGACGTGCATCCCACTACGGACCTGGGACCGCCTCGGACTCGTGCTGCTCGCGGCCGCTTTTGCGTTGCTGTTGCTCGTGCTGGTACCCGGCGTCGGGCACGAGGTCAACAACGCGCAGCGTTGGATTTCGCTGGGCTTCTTCGGGCTACAAGCATCGGAGCCGGCGCGCCTGATGTTGCTGATGTACCTCGCGGGTTACCTCGTGCGCCACGAGCAGTCGGTCCGTTCGGAGTTTCGCGGCTTCGCCAAGCCGATGCTTGTGCTCGCGGCCGCGTCGGCGTTGTTGCTCATGCAACCCGACTTCGGCGCTGCGGCGGTCCTGCTGGTGGCCGCGCTCGCGATGATTTTCGTTGGTGGCGTGATGCTTCGGCATTTCTTCGCGGTCGGCGCGATTGTCTCGCTCGCGATGGCATTGATGGTGTGGACGTCGCCGTACCGTCTGCGCCGCCTGTTCGGGTTCCGCGATCCGTGGGCGGACCCGTTCGACAGCGGTTTCCAGTTGACCAACTCGCTGATCGCGATCGGTCGCGGAGAATGGTTCGGCGTCGGCCTCGGAAACAGTGTGCAGAAGTTGTTCTACCTGCCGGAGGCGCATACGGACTTCCTGTTCGCCGTGTACGCCGAGGAATTCGGGCTCGTCGGCATCGCGGCGCTGCTCGCTGCGTTTTTCGTCCTGGTCTGGCGCGCATTGGCCGCCGGTCGCGCGAGTGCGCGCAGCGGACGCTTCTATGGCGCGTACCTCGCCTTCGGTATCGGCACGTGGCTTGGGGTGCAGGCACTCATCAACATCGGCGTGAACATGGGCGCGTTGCCCACGAAGGGCCTCACGCTGCCTTTGATGAGTTATGGCGGGTCGAGCCTGCTCGTCACCTGCGCGTGCATCGGACTGCTGCTGCGCATCGCGCACGAGGCACGGCAATGAGCGCGCGCCCGATCCTCGTGATGGCTGGCGGCACGGGCGGGCACGTGTACCCGGCGCTCGCCGTCGCCGAGTCACTGATCGGCAGCGGCTGGCCCGTGGTGTGGCTCGGTACCCGTGCGGGCCTCGAGGCGCGCGTCGTGCCCGCCCGCGGCATCCCGATTGAATGGGTGGATGTCGGCGGGTTGCGCGGCAAAGGGTTCACCGCATGGGCCGCGGCGCCACTGCGGCTCGCGCGCGCGTTCATGCAATCCATCGCTGTGATGCGTCGCCATCGGCCGCGTGCGGTGCTCGGCATGGGCGGTTACGTCTCCGGGCCCGCAGGTCTCGCGGCGTGGCTGCTTCGGCGACCACTCCTGATCCACGAGCAGAACGCCGTGGGCGGAACGACGAACCGAATCCTCGCGCATTTTGCGCGTCGCGTCCTGACCGGCTTCCCCGGCGTGCTGGGCGGCGAATGGATTGGCAACCCGGTGCGTCCGGAAATCTCGGCGTTGCCGTCGCCTGCGGCGCGCTTGCACGGTCGGACGGAACCGCTGCGGGTGCTCGTGCTTGGCGGAAGCCAGGGCGCGCGCGCGTTGAATGCCGTCGTTCCATTTGCGGTCGCGCTGCTGCCCACGAACCAGCGGCCGGAAGTGCGCCACCAATGCGGGGATAAGTTGCTCGACGAGGCGCGCGCGGCGTGGGCGGCAGCCGGTGTGCGCGTGGAGCCGGTTGCGTTCATAGAAGACGTCGCAGCGGCGTACGCGTGGGCGGATGTGGTGTTGTGCCGCGCAGGTGCATTGACCGTCGCCGAACTCGCGGCGGCCGGCGTTGCGAGCGTGCTCGTACCGCTACCGCACGCGGTCGATGACCACCAGACCGCGAATGCGCGCTACCTCGTGGACGCCGGCGCGGGCGAATTGTTACCGGAGTCCGCGCTCACGCCCGCTTCGCTCGCCGCAACGCTCGAGCGCCTCGCGGGCGACCGGAAGGCGTTGCTGGAGATGGCGACTGCGGCGCGACGCGTCGCTCGCTCGGATGCGACAGCCGCATTGGTCGCCGCCGTGAAGGAGGTCGCGCGATGATCGTGCAGGCGCGCAACCCGCTCGACCCGATGCGTCGAATCGAGCGCGTTCATTTCGTCGGAATCGGCGGCTCGGGCATGGGTGGCATCGCTGAGGTTCTGCTCAACCTCGGTTACGAAGTCACGGGTTCCGATTTGCGCGAGAGCGCCGTGACGCGCCGCTTGCAAGATCTCGGCGCGCGGGTCGTGATCGGCCATTCTGCGGACAATGTCGCAGGCGCGGGCGTCGTCGTCGTCTCAAGCGCGGTCGCCCGCGACAATCCCGAACTTCAGGAATCGGCGCGCTTGCGCATCCCGGTCGTGCCGCGCGCAGAAATGCTGGCCGAGCTCATGCGGTTCCGGCTCGGCATCGCGGTCGCCGGCACGCACGGCAAGACGACGACCACGAGTCTTGTTGCGAGCGTTCTCGCCGAGGCCGGCCTCGATCCGACGTTCGTCATCGGCGGTCGCCTGAACAGCGCAGGCAGCCATTCTCGCCTCGGCGCGAGTCGCTGGCTCGTCGCTGAGGCCGACGAGAGCGATGCATCGTTCCTGCTGTTGCAGCCGCTGATTGCCGTGGTCACGAATGTCGACGCCGACCACCTCGCGACGTACGAAGGGGACTTCTCGCGTCTGCGCGCGAGTTTCATCGAGTTCCTCCACCATGTGCCGTTCTACGGACTCGCGGCGCTGTGCATCGACGACCCGGTGGTGCGCGGCATGCTGCCGGAGGTCACGCGTCCGGTCGTTACCTACGGCATTGCCGAAGATGCGGACCTGCGGGCGACGAACTTGCAGCAGGACGGCATGGTCACGCGCTTTTCCGTGACTCGCCCCGGCCGCGAGCCGCTGCCGGTTGAGTTGAACATGCCGGGTGTCCACAACGTGCAGAACGCACTCGCGGCAATCGTGGTCGCGCGCGATCTCGGCATTGAGGATGCCGTCGTCCAGCGTGCGCTGCAAAAGTTCGAGGGCGTCGGCCGGCGTTTCCACCTGTATGGCGAGCTCGCGACACCACGCGGACGCCTGCTGCTCATCGACGATTACGGACACCACCCGCGCGAACTCGCCGCGGTGTTGCGGGCCGTGCGCGACGGTTGGCCCGGCCGCCGCTTGGTGCTCGCCTTTCAGCCGCACCGGTACACGCGCACACACGATTTGTTTGAGGACTTCGCTGAGGTGCTGTCGGAGCCCGACGTCGTCGTCCTGTCGGAAGTTTATTCGGCCGGTGAGGCGCCGATCGCTGGTGCGGACGGGCGCAGCCTGGCCCGGGCGATTCGCGCTCGGGGTCGCGTCGAGCCGGTGTTCGTACAGCACAGCACGGACTTCGCGGCGGCGCTGCTCGGCGTCGTCGAGGACGGCGACATCGTGCTGACGATGGGCGCAGGCGACATCGGAACAGTGGCCGCGGCGCTGCCGATACAACTGATGGGGCATTCCGTATGACCGACTTCGGCAAAGTCGCGGTGATCTACGGCGGCCTCGGCGCGGAGCGCGAAGTCTCGCTGAACAGCGGCACGCGCGTGCTCGCCGCGCTGCTGGAAGCCGGCGTTGATGCACACGGCGTCGATGCCGGTCGAGACCTTGTCGAGCGGCTGCAGCGCGGTGCGTTCGACCGCGCATTCGTGGTGTTGCACGGAACCGGCGGCGAAGACGGCCGCGTGCAGGGCGCGCTTGAATGGCTCGACCTGCCGTACACGGGGTCCGGGGTGCTCGGGTCGGCGTTGTCGATGGACAAACTTCGATGCAAGCAAATATGGCGGGCGTTGGGCATACGGACGCCGGCGTTCGCCGTATTGCGTGACGACGCCGATTGCGCGCGCGCGGCCACCGACCTCGGCCTGCCGCTGATCGTGAAACCGTCGCGCGAGGGGTCGAGCGTCGGGATGGCGAAAGTCAGCGACGCAGGACAGCTCAAGGCCGCTTTCCGCGACGCGCGTCAGTACGACGCCATCGTATTCGCCGAGCGCTGGATCCACGGCGCCGAGTACACTGTCGCGGTGCTCGATGGCGCCGCGTTACCGGCGATCCGCCTCGAGACGCCCCGCGAATTTTACGATTATGCGGCGAAGTACACGGTCGACACGACGCGTTACCACATCCCCTGCGGCCTCGATGCGAGCGCCGAAGCGGCCCTCGGCGAACTTGCGGTGCGCGCGTTCGACGCGATCGATGCGCACGGTTGGGGCCGCGTCGATTTCATGGCGGACGCCACCGGTGCGCAGTTCGTGCTCGAGGTGAATACCGTGCCGGGCATGACTGACCACAGCCTGGTACCGATGGCGGCGCACGCCGCCGGCATCGATTTTCCGTCGCTGTGCGTACGGGTGCTGCACACGAGCCTCGTTGACCGCAGCGCGGCCGCAGGGCCTGTCCACTTTGTGGAGGATGCCGGATGACGCCGCGACGCAAGCGACGCGCAGTTGCAGCCCCGGATGCGCGGCGTGAATCACTACGCCGAATCGGGCGGCGCACGGGTGCGGTCCTGCTCGCCGCGCTCGTAGGCGTGGGCAGCTGGATGGCGTGGCAGCACCGCGCTGCGCTGCCTTCCTGGCCGACGGCCGGCGTCGCACCCGTGCAGCGTGTGCTCGTCGAGGGTGCGTTCGCGCGTGTCTCACCGACGGATGTCGAGAACGCGGTGTTGCCACATCTGCGAGGCGGCTTCTTCACGGTCGACCTCGGCGCGATTCGCGAAGCCGCGGAATCGCTGCCGTGGGTCGCCCGTGCGCAGGTCCTGCGCGAGTGGCCGGACCGCGTGCGCATCATCGTCGCGGAAGAACAGCCCGCTTGGTTGTGGGGGAATGACGGCCTGCTGAACGCGCGCGCCGAATTGTTCGTCACTGGCGAGACAGATCGGCCGGCGACGCTGCCCCGGCTCGACGGTCCGGCGGGTACCGAACGGCAGCTCGCGCAGCAGTATCTCGAATACGACGCGACGTTCACGCGCTGCGCAATGC
>CAYXYM010000149.1:0-4791 GCA_964469285.1 uncultured Gammaproteobacteria bacterium
CCTCGAAGCCGCACTCGTACGGGGACAGCTTGGCGCTGTCCGGCCGCCGTGGCCCCAGTACCCAACCGGCGCCGATCATGACGAGCCCGAAAGCGATCGCCATGGTCAGGAACACGAGCACGGGAAGATAGTTCGACAGCACGTCTCTCTCCTTCCGAATTAATGGTGCCGACGGGGAGACTCGAACTCCCACGGCTTACGCCACCGCCCCCTCAAGACGGCGTGTCTACCAATTCCACCACGTCGGCGACTGCTTCTTCTAACTAACCTTGCGGTGGTTCCCCGCCATCTTCCGGCTCTGGCTCTGGCGCTGGCGCTGGCTCATCCACCTGTTCCAATTCAACCGGCATGCGCTCGGTCAGGCTCTGCGGCGCTTCCAGGTTCTGCCCCATGTACGCGAGCGCGATGGCGAGCGCGAAGAACGTGGTCGCGAGGACGGCGGTGAAGCGGCTCAGGAACGACGACGAGCCGCGCGAGCCGAATACGGTTGCGGACGCGCCGCTGCCGAACGCCGCGCCAGCGTCGGCGCCCTTGCCCTGCTGCAGCAATACCACGCAGACCAGCGTCACCGCGTTCAACACGAACAGAACCAACATAACTGTTTGCATATTTATCTACTCGCCCGACAGATACTCAGGAATTCGTCGCCGTCCAGTGAAGCACCCCCAATCAGACCGCCATCGATGTCGGGCATGCCGAACAGGTCTGCAGCGTTCGACGCTTTCACGCTGCCCCCATAGAGGATGCGTAAATCGCCCGCTATTGTAGCATCCTGCCCGGAAACCTTCGCGCGAATCAGCGCGTGAACGGCCTGCGCCTGGTCCGGGCTCGCGGTCCTGCCGGTCCCGATGGCCCAGACCGGTTCGTAAGCAATCACGGCATTGCCAAACGCAGCGACGCCCGACACGTCGAGCACCGACTGCACTTGCCGTTCGACCACGGCTTCGGTCTGCCCCGCCTCGCGGTCCTCGAGCGTTTCGCCGACGCACAGAATCGGCATGAGGCGCCCGCGCTGTGCGGCTGCGAACTTTTTTGCGACGACCGCATCGGTCTCGCCGAACAGACTGCGGCGCTCGGAGTGACCGACAATCACATAGCGGCAGCCGCTCTCGACGAGCATCGATGCGCACACTTCACCCGTGAAGGCGCCAGCGGCATGCTCGGAGAGATTTTGGGCACCGAGCGCAACCGGGGAACCCGACAGCAACTTCGACGCGAGTGCGAGGTACGGATACGGCGGACAAATTACGGTATCGGCGCTCTCCAGTGAATCGACGCCCGCCACGATCGCGGAAATCAATGCAGTGGCGCTCTCGCGGCTGCCGTGCATCTTCCAGTTTCCAACGACCAGCGCTTGTCTCACCGGGCCCTCCCCCGAATGAAAAATCGCGCGAACTATACCGAGGCGGCGTTGGCCGTGCAAACCTGCTCGATGTCGGCGGCGAGCGCGCGGCACACGCGGTCAACCTCTTCTTCCCGTTCGCCCTCGCACATCACCCGGACCACGGGTTCGGTGCCGGACGGCCGCAACAGTACCCGCCCGCGACCCCCGAGCGCTTGCTCCGCCGATGCGACCGCATCCCGAACCGGCTTCGCGCCGAGATCGGGTTTACCGTTAACGCGGACATTAATCATGAGCTGCGGTAGCTTCACGACCGGCGCCGTGAGTTGCGAGAGTGATTTTCCCGAGATGACCACCGCCTTCAGCACCTGCAAGGCCGCTACGATTCCGTCGCCGGTCGTGGTCTGGTCGAGGCAGATCAAGTGACCCGACGACTCGCCGCCGATGCTGCCGCCCGACTCTCTGAGTCGCTGCAGCACATAGCGGTCACCGACGGCCGCACGCTCGAACGCGATGCCGAGCTTGCCGAATGCGCGCTCAAGCCCAAGGTTGCTCATCACAGTGCCGACGACTGGGCCAACGAGGTCGCCGCGCGCGGCACGGTCCGACGCGATCACGAACAACAGATCGTCGCCGTCAAACAACTTGCCGTCCGGCCCCACCATCATGACGCGGTCGCCGTCGCCGTCGAAGGCGATGCCCAGGTCGGCGCCGCGCTCGACTACGACCTTTTGGAGCGAGGCCGGGTGCGTCGATCCGCTGTCGAGATTGATGTTTAGGCCATCTGGATGACAGCCGATGCAGTAGACGGTCGCGCCGAGCTCCCTGAACACCTGTGGCGCGGCCTTGTAGGTCGCACCGTTCGCGCAGTCGAGCACGACGTTTAGCCCGCGCAGGTCGAGCGACTCATCGAAAGTGCCCTTGCAGAACTCGACGTAGCGCCCGACAGCGTCGTCGAGGCGGCGCGCGCGGCCGAGCTTGTGTGGAGCGACCGTCGTGAACGGCTTTTCGAGCTCCGCTTCAATCGCTTTTTCGAGTTTGTCGTCGAGTTTTGTGCCGTGCGCGGAGAAAAACTTGAGGCCGTTGTCCTCGAATGAATTGTGCGATGCGCTGATGACCACACCCGCCGCTGCGCGCTGCGCCTGCGTCAGGTATGCAATCGCCGGCGTCGGCACCGGCCCAAGCATCAGAATGTCCACGCCCGCGGACGCGAAGCCGGCTTCGAGCGCGGCCTCGAACAAGTAGCCGGAGATGCGTGTGTCCTTGCCGACCGCGACCGTGCCGCCGTTCGGGCACAGCACCTTGCCGGCAGCGCGGCCGAGCTTCAACACGAAATCCGCTTGCATCGGACCGTCGCCGACACGACCGCGGATCCCGTCCGTTCCGAAATATTTGCGTCCCATCATCCTTCCTGTATGTGATCAAGCAGTGCGCCAACAATGGCCAGCGCTTCAACGGTCTGCGCGACGTCATGGGCGCGCAGCACGCGCGCGCCGAAATGTGCGGCGAGCGTCGCGGCCGCGACGCTGCCGGCGACGCGGTCGGCCGGCGTTTCGCGCCCGGACAACGCGCCAATCATCGCCTTGCGCGACACGCCGACCAGCAGCGGCAGCCCGTCTGCGACGATTTCGCCGAGACGCGCGAGTAGCTCGGTATTGTGCGCCAACGTCTTGCCGAAGCCAAAGCCGGGGTCCACCAGTATTCGCCCACGGGAAATCCCCGCCGCTTCACACGCGGCAGCGCGCTCACGCAGGAATGCACGCACTTCGGCGACAACATCGTCGTAGCGCGGGTCTTGCTGCATGGTCCGGGGCTCGCCGAGCATGTGCATGAGGCAGACGGGCACACCCGCTTCGCGGGCCGCCGCAAGTGCCCCGGGTTCCCGGAGCGCCCGGACGTCATTGATGAGGCCCGCACCGGCCGCAACGGCGGCGCGCATGACCTCGGGCTTGCTGGTATCGATGGAAATCGGGATGGAGAGGCGCTTGGCGAGGCGCTCGATGACCGGCACGACGCGTGCGCACTCGGTTGCGGCGTCGACCGGCGCCGCGCCGGGTCGCGTGGATTCGCCACCGACATCGATGATTGCGGCGCCGGCGTCGGCCATCGTCTGCGCATGAACGAAAGCGGCCTCCGGGTCTTCCCAGAGGCCGCCGTCGGAAAACGAATCGGGGGTGAGGTTGAGGACGCCCATCACGCGCGGGCGCGTGAGGTCGAGGGGCTTACCGCCGCAATCCAGGATCAATGATGAATGATCGGGCCGCCGAGCTTCCCGGGCTCACCCTGGTTGCCGTCGTCGGGCACCGGTGATTTCAGCGAGCCGCCGCCGTCGGAATCATCCCAGCCATCGGGCGGTCGCGGCGCCTTGCCATCCATGATGTCGTCGATCTGCGGCGCATCGAGCGTCTCGTACTTCATCAACGCCTCGGCCATAAGGTGCAGCTTCCCAATGTTGTCTTTGAGAATCTGCTCCGCACGTTGATAGTTGCGGTCGATGACTGCGCGAATTTCCGCGTCGATGACGTTCGCCGTCTCATCCGACACCGACTTGTGCTTGGTCACAGAGTGGCCAAGAAACACTTCACCCTCGTCCTCGCTGTAAGACAGCGGGCCGAGACGATCCGACAGACCCCACCTCGTGACCATGTTGCGCGCAAGCTCAGTCGCGCGCTCAATGTCGTTCGACGCACCGGTCGTGACTGCGTCGTGCCCGAAAATCAACTCCTCGGCGATGCGGCCGCCGAACAGCGATGAAATAGAGCTCTCAAGCCGGCGCTTGCTGTAGCTGTAGCGATCCTGCTCAGGCAGGAACATCGTGATGCCGAGCGCGCGACCGCGCGGGATGATGCTCACCTTGTAGACCGGGTCGTGGTCGGGCATCAGGCGGCCAATGATCGTGTGGCCGGACTCGTGGTACGCCGTTAGCTTCTTCTCGTCCTCGGTCATCACCATCGAGCGCCGCTCGGCGCCCATCAGGATTTTGTCCTTGGCTTTCTCGAAGTCCGCATGGTCGACCGTGCGCTGGTTCGCGCGTGCCGCGAACAGCGCGGCCTCGTTCACGAGGTTCGCAAGATCGGCGCCCGAGAATCCAGGCGTGCCGCGCGCAATGAGTGCCGGCTTCACACCGTCGGAAATCGGCACTTTGCGCATGTGCACTTTCAGTATCTGCTCGCGACCGCGCACGTCGGGCAACGGCACGACGACCTGACGGTCGAAGCGACCCGGGCGCAACAGCGCGGGATCGAGCACGTCGGGTCGGTTCGTCGCGGCGATGACGATGACACCCTCCTTGCCTTCGAAGCCGTCCATCTCGACCAGAAGCTGGTTCAGCGTCTGCTCCCGCTCGTCGTGACCACCGCCAAGGCCCGCGCCGCGGTGGCGACCGACCGCATCGATCTCGTCGATGAAGATGATGCAAGGCGCATGCTTCTTCGCCTGCTCGAACATGT
>CAYXYM010000150.1:0-6400 GCA_964469285.1 uncultured Gammaproteobacteria bacterium
GCGCTGTCCACCGCCCGCGTGTACACGCGCTATCCCTTCGCACTGTTTCATGCCTGGGCCGTGCTGCACATGGACCTCAGGGTCATCGTTTACCCGAAACCGGCGTCCACGGCGCCGCCGGTACCGACCTCGGGCGGCGACGGTCGGGGCACGCTCGAGGCTCGCGGGCAGGATGATTTCGCCGGCCTACGCGACTACCGCGCCGGCGAATCGCCGCGGCAGATTGCTTGGAAGGCGTTCGCCCGCGACGAGCAACTCCGGTCGAAACTTTTCAGCGGCGCGCTGCAGTCATCGCCGTGGTTCGAGTTTGATGCACTCGACGGCATGGACACCGAGCAGCGCCTGTCGGTGCTGTGTCGCTGGGTGCTTGATGCGGAGCGCGACGGGCTACGCTACGGGCTGCGCCTGCCGGGTACCGTCATCGCACCCGCCGGGGGCGACGTCCATCGTCGCGCCTGCCTCGAGGCGCTCGCGATGTTTGAGCCAACACGATGAGCCACGCACGCCTCGCCGATCCGTACCTGATGTCGGACCGCCTGGTGTGGTTACTTGGCAGTCTCGTGCTCGTACTCGCGCCGCACGTCCTGCGACTTCCCGTGTGGGTGACAGCGCTGTTCGTCGCGCTCGCGGTGTGGCGCCTCGGTGCCGCGCGCGTCGGTTGGCAGATGCCGCCTGCGTGGCTTCGCGGTGCGCTCGCGCTCGGCGGCTTCGCCGCGATCGGTCTCCAGTTCCGCGAATGGGGCGGCCAGGAAGCCGGCATCGCGATGCTCGTGGTGATGGTCTCATTGAAACTCACCGAGACCACACGCAAACGCGACGGCGTCGTGCTCGTACTGATCGGCTACATTCTGGTGATCGGAAATTTCCTTTATTCGCAGACGCTGCCGACCGGCGTGTACATGCTGTTTGCCGTGTGGGTCGTGACCGCGACGTTGCTGCACGTCAATCATCCGACGGGCGGCGTTCCGCTGGCCCCGCGCTTGCGGCAATCGGGCGTCCTGCTCGCGCAGGCATTGCCCGTCGCGCTCGTGCTGTTTCTGCTGTTCCCGCGTGTGCCCGGTCCGCTCTGGGGCGTGCCGTCGGGTCAGGATGCGACCGGCGGCCTGACCGACCGTATGGAGCCCGGGAGCATCGCCGAGCTGTCCCAGTCGGATGCGGTCGCGTTTCGTGTCGAGTTCGACGGCGCGGTACCGCCGCGCGGCCTGCTGTACTGGCGTGGGCCCGTGCTGCGCCAATTCGATGGCCGCGTGTGGACGCAGGGCCTCGACCTGCTCGCCGAGGGCTTCACGTACGAATCACGCGGGGTGCCCGTCGCGTACGAGGTGTCGCTCGAGCCACACCGTTACCGATGGCTGTTTGCGCTGGACCTGCCCGCGATTCTACCCGACGACGCGCGGCTTACGCGCGCGTTCCAGCTCTATGACTCAGAGCCCGTGCGCGAGCGGAAACGGTACGCGATGCAGTCACACCTTGATTACACCACCGGCCCGGAAGCGTCGCCGTATGAGATGCGCTACGCGTTACAGCTGCCACCCAGCGGCAATCCACAGGCGCGCATGCTTGCCGAGCGCCTCCGCGATGAGTACCCGGATCCGCGGGCACGCGTCACCGCAATGCTGCGCCATTTCCGGGAAGAACAGTTTTTTTACACGCTGTCGCCCCCGCTGCTCGGTAACCAGGCCGTCGACGAATTCCTGTTCGACACACGGCGAGGGTTTTGCGAGCACTACGCGGGTGCGTTTGCGTTCGTGATGCGCGCGGCGGGTGTGCCGACGCGCGTCGTACTCGGTTATCAAGGCGGCGAACTCAACCCGGTCGGCGATTACTTGATCGTGCGTCAGTCCGATGCGCACGCATGGACCGAAGTTCACTTCGACGACGTTGGCTGGGTACGCGTGGACCCAACCGCGGCGGTTTCGCCGGACCGTATCGAGTTCGGCGCGAGCGGGATGGAGGAACTCGAAGGGCGCGACCGGGGCGCGCTCGGCGACCTGGCGTGGGTGAATCGGATGCGCCTGCAGTGGGACGACCTGAACAACCGCTGGAACCAGTTCGTGCTCGGCTACAACCGCGAGCGACAGCGTGAGTTGCTCGAACAGTTCGGCTTCCGCGACGCCGGCTACCGCACGCTCGTCGTGCTGCTCGTCGTCTCGCTCGCACTCGTGATGGGTGCGCTCGGCTTGTGGCTGTTCTGGCAGGCCCGGCCGGCGCGCGTGAGCGACCCGGCCGTGCGCCTGTATCTGAAATTACAGCGCTTGCTGGAGCGGCGCGGCGTGCTGCCGCGGCGTCCCGACGAGGGGCCGCGCGATTACGCGGCGCGCGCTGCGGCTGCAAACCCCGCGCTCGCGCAGCCGGTTGACGCGTTTATCGATGCGTTTGTGCAATACCGGTATTACGCGGAACCGTCGGCGGCGGAGTTGGCGGCGATGAAGCAGGCGTTGGCGGCGCTCAAGAAATAAAGATTCGCGGCGCAAAGGCGCCGCTCCCACATCTAGGCGGCGTATTCGCGCGTCGCTCTGAATTCGATGTCCGGCCACCGCTCTTCGGTCAACTGCAGGTTCACGCGCGTCGGCGCGATGTACACCAGCGAGTCACCATGGTCGAGCGCGAGATTGTCGTGTGCCTTCTCCTCGAACTCCGCGAGCTTCTTCGCGTTCTCCGAGTAAATCCAGCGCGCGGTCGCGACCTGCACCGGCTCGAACAGGCAGTCGACGCCATACTCGGCCTGCAGACGGAACGCGACGACGTCGAATTGCAACACACCGATCGCGCCGAGGATCAGCTCGTTCGAGCGCAGCGGCTTGAACAGCTGCGTTGCGCCCTCCTCGCACAACTGAGCAAGACCCTTCTGCAGCGCTTTCATGCGCAGCGGGTCCTTGAGCACTGCGCGGCGGAACAACTCCGGCGCGAAATTGGGGATACCCGTGAACGTGAGCGGCTCGCCCTGCGTGAACGTGTCGCCGATTGAAATCGTGCCGTGATTGTGCAGGCCGATGATGTCGCCGGCCCACGCCTCGTCCGCCGCCGAGCGGTCCGATGCCATGAAGGTCAGTGCATCCGCGACGCGCACCTCGCGACCGATACGCGAATGGAACAGCTTCATGCCTTTCTCGTAGCGCCCGGAGCAGAGTCGCAGGAATGCGATGCGGTCGCGGTGTTGCGGGTCCATGTTCGCCTGGATTTTGAACACGAACCCGGTCATCGCGTCGTCCGACGGCGCGACGGTGCGCGTCGTGGTCGCGCGCGGCCGCGGCGCGGGCGCGTGCTCGACAAACGAATCAAGCAATTCGCGGATGCCGAACGTATTGATGGCCGATCCGAAGAACACCGGCGTCAGCTCGCCGGCGAAATATTCGTCGGCGTCGAATGTGTGGCTGGCGCCGCGCACGAGTTCGACCTCGTCGCGGAACTCGTCCGCGCGGTCGCCGAGCACTTCGCGCGCCTCGGGGCTGTCGAGGCCCTCGATGGTCCGGCTCTCGCCGAGGCGACCCGCCTTGCCGGGTTGGTACAAGCGAATGCTGTCATCGAGCAGGTGGTACACGCCTTTCAATGACCGCCCCATCCCGATGGGCCAGGTCACCGGTGCACAACGGATACCGAGCACCCGCTCGACTTCATCAAGCAAATCCGTCGGCTCACGACCTTCGCGGTCGAGCTTGTTGATGAAGGTAAAGATCGGCGTGTCGCGCAGGCGACACACTTCCATCAGCTTGATGGTCCGCTCCTCAACGCCCTTCGCACAATCGATGACCATCAGCGCGGAGTCGACGGCGGTCAGCGTGCGGTAGGTGTCCTCGGAGAAGTCCTCATGACCCGGCGTGTCGAGCAAGTTCACGATACGGTTTTGGTACGGGAACTGCATCACCGACGAGGTCACCGAAATGCCGCGTTGCTGCTCGAGCGCCATCCAGTCAGACGTCGCATGGCGCGCGGCCTTGCGGCCTTTCACGGTGCCCGCCATTTGGATCGCGCCACCGAACAAGAGCAGTTTTTCGGTGAGCGTCGTCTTGCCGGCGTCGGGATGCGAAATGATCGCGAACGTACGGCGGACGGCAATTTCTGGCGGGAGCGGTTCCATCGGAGCCGCGCATTCTACCAGATGGGGTCAGTTCAGAGCGGTAACGCGAGTACGATCGCGTCTTCGCGCTGACCGCGCGACGCCGGATAATAGCCGTTACGCATGCCGACCTCGACGAAGCCCGCAACGCGATACAGGTGCAACGCGGCGGGGTTCGAAGGACGCACCTCCAGGAACACGGCCTTGGCGCGGTGACTGCGCGCGAGTTCGAGTACGTGGTCGAGCATCCTGCGCCCGAGGCCGGCCCGCTGCCGCGTGGGTAGCACGCACAGGTTCAGTAAGTGCGCCTCGCCCGCGCCAATCGACATCACTGCATAGCCCACAATGCCCTCGTCATCCTCGGCGACCCAGCAGCAATAACCGATACGAAGGCAGTCACGGAAGATGCCTGCGGTCCACGGGTGTGGATACGCAGCGCGCTCGACCACCATCACCGCGTCGACATCGTCCGCGCGCATCGGCCGCAACTGTACGGGATCCGGCTCGCGTTGGGCGCTCATGCGACGGGTTTCGCGACCTCAATCGCGAGCTTCAGGTCGTCCCACGCGCGGCGTTTCTGGCTGGGGGAGCGCAGCAGGTACGCAGGATGATAGGTCGCGACGAGCGGCGTGCCGCGCTCGCCGTACCGATGCACGGTGCCGCGTAGCTTGCCAATCGGCTGATCGCTCGCGAGCAGCGCTTGCGCGGCGATGCGGCCGACGACAAGGATGAGTTCGGGTTCCACGAGCGCGATCTGGCGGTCAAGAAACGCGCGACACGCGGCAAGCTCGTCGGCCTTCGGGTCGCGATTGTCGGGCGGTCGGCACTTGAGCGTGTTCGCAATGTACACGCGCTCGCGCGGTGCGCCGGCGGCCTCAAGCATCGCGTTAAGGAGTTGTCCGGCGCGGCCGACGAAGGGCTCACCCTGGCGGTCCTCTTCCGCGCCCGGCGCTTCACCGACGACCATCCATCGCGCATTGCGATCGCCCGTGCCGAATACGGTCTGGGTGCGACCGCGGTGGAGGTCGCAGGCAGTGCAAGCTGAAACGGCTTTTTCTAGGGCGTCCCAGGATAGCTCTGCTGGCGAATCGGGCAAATCGCGGCGCAAAGGCGCCGCTCCTACACTTGGTGGTTCAACAACCGGCGGTGGCGGCTCGGGCAAATCGCGGCGCGAAGGCGCCGCTCCCACATTTGGGGTGTAGCGCGGGACACCGAGGGCGTCGAGGTAGTGGCGGCGCCGCGCGTCCAATTCAGTCCGTCTCGGTCGTCGCGGTCTGCCGACGCTGCCAAAGACGCCACAGCATCACGACCGGGCCGGACAACGCGTAAAAGAAGGCCATCAGGAACAGCACGCGCGGCGGGTTCAACGCAATCAGGATGAACACGAGCGGCACCATCACGAGCACCGGGAACGACACGCGCTGGCTGAGGTTCAGGTCCTTGAAGCTGTAATAGCGCACGCGCGAGACCATCAGCGCGCCCGCGGCGATGGTGAAGAAGATCGCGAGCGCGACCAGGTCACCGCCCTCGTAGCCCATCGTGTTGCCGACCCAAACGAACGTCGCGAGCAACCCAGCGGCGGCCGGGCTCGAGATGCCGACGAAATAACGCCGGTCGGCGGTGCCGGCCTGGGTGTTGAAGCGTGCGAGACGCATCGCGGCCGCGACCGCATAGAAAAATGCGGCGAGCCACCCGATTTTCGACCAGAACCAACCGCCGAGCCCCTCTAGCGCCCACTGGTACATCACCAGCGACGGCGCGATGCCGAACGACACGAGGTCCGACATTGAGTCGTATTCCTTGCCGAAGTCGCTCTGCGTGTTGGTCATGCGGGCGATGCGCCCGTCGAGGCCGTCGAGGATGCCGGCGATGATGATTGCAATCGCGGCAGTCTGGAACCGCCCGCCCATCGCCGCGATGATCGCGTAGAAGCCCGCGAACATCGCCGCGGTGGTGAACAAGTTCGGCAGCAGATAAATCGCGCGCCGGCGCGCAGCGGGATTGTCGGTGGTCGTTCCTGGCTCTTCAGGGGTCTGCATGGCCAGGGCAGTTTATCAGGCGCTCGGGTGGACAAGCACCCCAAGCAGGTCGGCACCCGCGAGTACGCGTCGGCCAGGTTCTACGGAGATTCGAGCATTGGCGGGTAGATAGACCTCGGCGACGCGCGCAAGGCGCAGCCAGCCGCAGCGCTGGCCCTGACCAATGCGCGAGCCGTAGTCGACGATGGATTTAGGGCAGGCGAACCCCGGCGCCGTGTTGATGTACAGGATCACATCGTCGCCCTCATCCGTCTGCAGGCGCATCCCGCGCGGGCCGGCGAGGTCGAGCACCTTGCCCTCCACC
>CAYXYM010000151.1:0-3219 GCA_964469285.1 uncultured Gammaproteobacteria bacterium
GCGACCGTGCGCCTGCCGATCGCGGGCGTCGCCGTCGCGGTCCTGCCGATATCCGCGCTCTCCGCGCTCGCCCCAGCGGTGTTCGAATCCTCCGCGGTCCGTGAATCGGCAGGGTGGCAGCTCGAGGCGCACATTCTGCTGTCGTTGCTCGCGTACTCGTTGCTCGCGGTCGGCGCGGTCCAGGCGCTCGTGCTTGCCGTCCAGGACCGTCAGCTGCGCCGCCACCGACCGGGCGGCTGGGTGCGCGCACTGCCGCCGCTCGAAGCGATGGAGGCGTTGCTGTTCCGGCTCATCGCGGCCGGGTTCGTGCTGCTGGGTTTCGCGCTCGCGACAGGGCTCGTCTTCGTCGATGACCTGCTTGCGCAGCACCTCGTCCACAAGACAGTGCTGTCGGCGTTCGCCTGGGTGCTGTTCGGCATCCTGCTCTGGGGCCGCTGGCAGCGCGGTTGGCGCGGCCGTACCGCGCTCCGATGGACGCTGAGCGCGTTCGCGCTGCTCGCGCTGGGTTACTTCGGCAGCAAGTTCGTGCTCGAGCTCATCCTCGGCCGCTCCTGGGGCTGACATGTCGGAACTCCCGTTGACGACTTTGTTCATCGCGCTCGGCGTCTTGCTGGTCATGTCCGCCGCATTCTCCGGCTCCGAAACGGCGTTGATGACGCTGAACCGCTATCGGCTTCGCCATCTCGCCAAAGCCGGGCACAAGGGCGCGCAGCTCGCCGAAAAACTGCTGGCACGCCCCGACCGCCTGATCGGACTCATCCTGCTCGGCAATAATTTCGTGAACGTCGCCGCGTCAACGGTCGCGACGCTGATCGCGATTCGGGTCGGCGGCGACGGCGCGGTCGCGATCGGCGCCGGCCTCCTGACGCTCGTGTTGCTGATTTTCTCGGAGGTCGCGCCGAAGACGCTTGCGGCGAACGCGCCAGAGCGCCTCGCATTTCCGGCGGCCTGGGTGTACACGCCGTTGCTGAAGTTGATGTACCCGCTGGTCTGGCTGGTGAACTTCATTGCAAATGGCCTGCTGCGCATTCTCGGGCTGCGGACCGACAGCGAGGACCTGTCGCAGATGTCGACCGAGGAGTTGCGCACGGTCGTCATCGAGGCCGGCGCGATGATCCCGAAGCGCCACCAGAAGATGTTGCTGTCGATTCTCGACCTGCAGAAGGTCACCGTCGAGGACATCATGGTGCCGCGTGCGGAGATCGTCGGCATCGACCTGTCGCAACCGTGGGACGACATCGTCACGCAGCTACTCGAGATGCAGCACACGCGCGTCCCGGTCTGGGAAGGCGACGTCGAGAACACCATCGGCGTCGTGCACCTGCGCCGCCTCCTGCGCCCGCTTGCGCGCGGCGAACTCACGCGCGACATGATGCTCGGCATCGTGCGCGACCCGTACTACGTGCCCGAGGGCACTCCGCTGAACAAGCAACTGATCAACTTTCAGGGGCTGCAGCGGCGCATCGCGCTCGTCGTCGACGAGTACGGTGAGATCGTCGGGCTTGTTACGCTCGAGGACCTTCTCGAGGAAATCGTCGGCGAATTCACGACCGATCCCGCGGCGGCGGCGCGTGACTTCTTTCCGGAGGACGGCGGCAGCTTCCTCGTGAGCGGGACCGCGACGGTGCGCCAGCTCAATCGTGCGCTGAACATGCAACTCTCGACCGACGGGCCGAAAACGCTGAACGGACTCGTGTTCGAACATATGGAACAGATCCCGGAGCCGGGCACCAGCATGTTGCTAGGCGGCTACCCGGTGGAAATCGTCGCCGTCACGAACAATCAAGTGAAAACCGCGCGCGTGCGGCCGTGGAAGGTACAGCTCCCCACCACCGATTGAATGTCGCGGCGCAAAGGCGCCCCGATGCTAAATCAAAGCTATCGCGTCGGCCAATCGTGCCACCGCATCGACCTTGATACCGATTTTCGAGCCTTTGCGCGGCGCATTCGCTGCGGGCACGAGCGCGCGCTTGAAACCGTGTTTCGCCGCCTCCCGAAGCCGTTCCTCGCCGTGCGGCACCGGCCGCACTTCGCCGGCGAGACCCACTTCTCCAAACACAACCAGGTCCGGCGGCAGCGGCTTGTCGCGGTAACTCGACAGCGTCGCGAGCACGACCGCGAGGTCGAGCGAGGTTTCATTCACGCGAATGCCGCCGACCATGTTCACGAACACGTCCTGGTCGAACATCGCGACACCGGCGTGGCGATGCAGCACCGCGAGCAACATCACGAGCCGGTTTTGCTCGAAGCCGAGCGCCATGCGTCGCGGATTCGTCAGTGGGCTCGCGTCGACGAGCGCCTGCAGCTCGACGAGCAGCGGCCGACTGCCCTCACGCACCACCGTGATCACGGACCCGGCGACGGGCGCCTCGTGCCGAGAAAGAAAAATCGCGGACGGATTCTTCACTTCCATCAGGCCCGCGTCCGTCATCGCGAACACACCGAGTTCATTCACGGCGCCGAAGCGGTTCTTGACCGCGCGGATGACGCGGTAACGGCTGCCGAGGTCGTTCTCGAAGTAAAGCACGGTATCGACCATGTGCTCGAGTACACGCGGGCCCGCGATGGTGCCCTCCTTCGTCACGTGGCCGACGAGAAACACTGCGGTCCCTGACTGCTTCGCGAACCGGACCAACTGCGCGGCGCTCTCGCGCAGCTGCGCGACCGAGCCCGGCGCGGACTGTAGAGACTCCGTGAACGTTGTCTGGATCGAATCGACGACGAGGATGGCGGGTTTCGCGCCTGCGGCTGCCTCTATCACGCGCTCGACGCAGGTCTCGGCGAGCAGTTGCACCGGCCCCGCATCCGCACCCAGGCGTGTTGCGCGCATCGCGACCTGCGCGGGCGATTCCTCGCCGGTCACGTACAAAACACTGTGCGCCTGCGCGCAGTGCACGACGGCTTGCAGCAGCAGCGTCGATTTGCCGATACCTGGGTCGCCACCGATCAGCGTGACCGAACCCGCGACCAGGCCGCCGCCGAGCACGCGGTCGAGTTCGCCGAGTCCGGTGCCGATACGCGGGGAGTCGACGTGCGCGATGCTCGCGAGCTCGTGTACGGTCGGTAACGTTCCGGTCCAGTTCGCCGCGCGCGGGTTGCGTTTCGCCGTCGTCGTCGTGGCCACTGCCTCGACCATCGTGTTCCTCGCGCCGCAGTCGCCGCACTGGCCCGCCCCCTTCGGCGCGCGGGCGCCGCACGACTCGCACTGGTACTCGCTGC
>CAYXYM010000152.1:0-7020 GCA_964469285.1 uncultured Gammaproteobacteria bacterium
GCCGCCGCCCGACGGGAAACCGTCGTCGTTTCTGACGTACATGCATTTGAAGGGCACATCGTGTGTGACAGCGCCTCGCGCTCAGAGATCGTCGTCCCGCTGATTCGAGACGGCACAGTCATCGGCGTCCTGGACGTCGATAGCCCCGTGCACGGGCGCTTCGACAATGAAGGCGACCGGCACGGTTTGGAAACAGTGGCTGCGGCGTACGTCGCCGCTTCGCCTATACTCGACGCATGACGACGATAAATCTTTGTTTGCCCACCGGCGACGACGTCAAGGCGGATTTTGCGCTCTCGCTGTCGCGCCTGTTGCTGCGCGGCGCCGCCGCCGGATACTCATTCAAGTTCACGAACGTGAAAACGTCGAACGTCGCGCAGTCGCGCGAGCAGACCGCCGAGGCGGCACTCCGAAGCGACTGCTCGCACTTGCTGTGGCTCGACTCCGACATGGTGTTTCCGGACTGGATACTCGAGCGCTTGCTCTCGCACGACGTGGACCTCGTCGCGGGTAACTACTGCATGCGCGGCGCGCTGGAGCCGCAACCGACGGCCGTGGTGGACATTCAGCCGGACGGCCGATGCCGGCGTACGTTCGCGGCGCAGGGTGATGCGTTGGTCGAGGTCGAGGGCATCGGCTTCGGGGCATTGCTGATGAAGCGGAGCGTGCTCGAGCGCATCGCCCAACCGCGATTCCCGATTCAGTGGAACGCGGCGGGCAAGTTCCACGACGGTGAGGACGTCGGCTTCTGCACGAAGGCCCGTGAAGCCGGCTTCAAGCTCCACGTCGATCCGGTGGTCACGCGCCACCTGGGTCATATCGGCGCCTACCTGTACACGCTCAATGCCACGCCGCTCCCGTACGCGAAGGCGAAGGCTATCTGCTGGGGCGATTCGTAACGCCGATTCGCTCGCCCATCTGAACGCGGGTCTGGTCGCGCAGCATTTCGTCGAACGCTGCCTTGCCCGGGCCGAATGCGAGAACCACCGTCGAACCCATATTGAATCGCCCGATTTCGTCGCCCCGCTTGAAGCGCGGCGCGTCGTCACCGTCGTAGCGCCAGTGCGTGACCTTGCGCGCGCTCGGCGGTGTGACTTCACCGGCCCAGACCGTCTCGATGCTGCCGACAAACAACGCGCCGACCATCACCACCGCCATCGGGCCGGTTTCCGTATCGAAGATGCACGACACGCGCTCATTGCGCGCGAACACGCGGTCGATACGCCGCACGGCAGCTGGGTTCACCGCGAACAGGCGGCCCGGCACGTGCGTCATGCGGCGTAGCGTGCCGTCGAGCGGAATGTGGATGCGGTGATAGTCGCGCGGCGCAAGGTACAGCGTCGTGAAGGTGCCGTTGAAGAACGGCGCGGCGACGCTCGGCAGTCCGCCAAGCAGCTCGACGATCGAGAACTCGCGGCCCTTGGCTTGGAAGATGCGCCCGTTTCGGATTTCGCCGGCCTGGCTGCAGGTTCCGTCCACCGGCGACGCAATCGCGTCGGGCTCCACGGGCAGCGGACGCACGCCGTCCTTCAACGCGCGCGTGAAAAACGCATTGAAACTGGGGTACGCGTGTGGGTCGCGCTCGACCGCTTCATCGAGCTTGACGCGGAAGTTCGCCATGAATCGGCTGATGAGCAGGTCTTTGAACCAGCGCGCTTCGCGGCGCGTCGCCCAGTGGACGATGCGCGACAGCGCGTGCGTCGGCATCACGTACTGCCACACGACCCGTGCGTAGTCGCCGAGCCAGGTGCCGGGGGGCGTGTAGATGCGTTCCATCAGTCCGCCTTGCGCACGGGCGCGGTGACCTCGAGCGTCCAGCCATTGTCGAAGGTGAGCACGAAGTAGACCGTGGTGCCGGCAGCCATCGCGCCGAGCGGTTCCATCAGCATCAGATGCAGGCCGCCCGGCGCGAATTCGAGGTTGCCGCGCGCGGGGATCTCGACGGACTCGACCGCTTCCATGCGTGCGACGCCATCGACAATTTCGCTGCGGTGCATTTCCACGCGCGCAAAGTTCGGGCTCTCCACGCGCGTGAGCGTCACGGCGTCGCGCGCGCCGTTGCGAACGGTGAAGTAACCGGACAACACCTGCGCGGCGGGCGGCGCGGCACGGACCCAGGCGTCTTCGACGCTGATGGGGGATTGGGCGAGAGTGGTGAGCGGCGCCAAGGCGAGCATGAGTACCAACACATATCTCATCGGTGTTTCTCCAGCCAGGGGATGAGGACCGCGAGGTCCTGGGCGAGTTTCTGCGGTTCGTGCGGTGCGGTGAACACGGCGCGTACGAGTCCGTCGGGGCCGGTGAGCAGCAGCGACGCGCCGTGCTCGACGGTATAGTCGTCGCCGTCGCGTGCGAGGTACTGCACGATGATGCCGACGCGCTCGGTGAGCGTGAGTACTTCAGCGGTCGTCCCCGTCACGCCGACGAACGCATCATTGAAGAACGGCACATACGCGGCGAGCTTCTCGGGGGTATCGCGCTGCGGGTCCACGCTGACCATCACGACGGTCGGCCGCGTCGCGCCCGCATCGGCGAGCGCCTGGTCCGTGAGATTCAGCGCGGACAGCGTCATCGGGCAAATGTCGGGACAATGCGTGAAACCGAAGAACCAAAGGGTCCACTGGTCGCGGATTTCTGCCGGACCAAAAGGTGCTCCGTGGTGGTCGACGAGTGCGAACGCACCCGGGTCGCGCGGGGTCTCGAGCACGATGGCGCCGGTTTGGGGCGGTTCACCACCGCGCAGACTCGACGCGACCCAGAAGCCCGCGCCAAGCGCTACCACAACCACTGACGCCAGAATGAGCTTGAATCGCATGCGCGGATTATCGCATGCTGGCGCGATGCAGAACCTACGCACGGTCAACGACCTGATCCGATGGGGCGCGAGTCGCTTCGGCGAGGCGGATATCCATTTCGGTCATGGCACCGACAACGCGATCGACGAGGCCGCGCACTTGACGCTGCATGCGCTCCACCTGCCCGCGACGCTGCCGCCCGCGCTGTATACGGCCGCGCTCACCGACGACGAAGTCCGCCGTGTCAGGGCGTTGCTCGAGCGGCGCATCACGGAACGCAGACCCGCCGCGTACCTGACCGGACAAGCGTGGTTCTGCGGCCTGCCGTTCCACGTCGACGAACGCGTGCTGATTCCGCGCTCGCCGATCGCCGAGATGATCACGCGGCAATTCGAGCCGTGGGTGGACCCGGATCGCATCGAGCGCGTGCTCGACATTTGTACAGGCAGCGCGTGCATCGCCGTCGCGTGTGCGTACGCGTTCCCGGATGCCACAATCGATGCGAGCGATCTCTCGCCGGGCGCACTCGAGGTCGCGGCGAAGAACGTCGAGCGCCACCACGTCGCGGGTCGCGTACGCCTGTATCAGTCAGACTTGTTTGCGGCGCATACAGGCCACCGTTACGACCTTATCGTCGCGAACCCACCGTACGTTGACGCGAATGAGATGGGTACACTGCCGCCCGAGTTCCTGCACGAGCCCGAGCTCGGGCTCACGGCGGGCGCCGATGGCCTCGACCTCGCGTTGCGCATCCTGCACGAAGCGCCCACGTATCTCGCCGACAACGGCGTGCTTGTCTGCGAGGTCGGCGCGAGTGCACCGGCGTTGGCCGAGCTCCTGCCCGATCTCCCGCTGTCATGGGTCGAGTTCGAGCATGGCGGCGACGGCGTCTTTGTGATCGATGCGCAGGGCCTGCACGCACACCATGCCGCGATTGCTGCGGCGTTGAACGCGCGCTGATGTCCGGCAACAGCATCGGCCACTCGTTCGTCGTCACGACTTTCGGTGAAAGCCACGGGCCGGCAATTGGCTGCGTCGTGGATGGGTGCCCGCCCGGGCTGGGCCTGTCGGAAGCCGATTTGCAGCGCGATCTCGACCGGCGTCGCCCGGGCCAAAGCCGGCATGTGAGCCAACGACGAGAACCTGATGCGGTGCGCATCCTGTCGGGCACCTATGAGGGCGCAACGACCGGGGCGCCGATTGCGCTGTTGATCGAGAACATGGATGCGCGTGCGAAGGACTACGACGAACTCGCCGACCGATTCCGACCCGGGCACGCCGATTGGTCGTGGTGGAAGAAGTACGGCGTGCGTGACCCGCGCGGCGGTGGTCGCGCGTCCGCGCGCGATACCGCGTCGCGTGTTGCCGCGGGTGCGATTGCGCGCAAGTTGCTCGCAGAGCGTGCGGGCGTGGCAATTCATGCTTGGCTCGCGCAACTCGGACCGCATGCGCTGCCGCGGCCGGACGACTGGTCGGTCGTCGACGACAACCCGTTTTTCTGCGGCGATGCGTCGCGCGTCGCCGAGCTCGAGGCCTGGATGGACGCGTTGCGCAAGCGCGGTGACTCGGCGGGTGCGCGCGTGAACGTCGTCGCGACCGGCGTGCCGGCCGGCCTTGGTGAGCCCGTGTTCGATCGGCTCGACGCGGCCATCGCGCACGCGATGATGGGCATCAATGCCGTCATGGGCGTCGAGGTCGGTGCTGGCTTCGCCGCCGTCGAGCAGGCCGGCAGCGAGCATCGCGACGAACGCACGCCGGACGGCTTCCTCTCGAACCATGCGGGCGGTGTGCTCGGCGGCGTGTCGTCGGGTCAGGAAGTGCTCGTCTCCATCGCGGTGAAGCCGACGTCGAGCATTCGCTTGCCCGCGCGCAGCATCGACGTGCACGGCAACGCCGTCGAAATCTCCGTCGGCGGCCGCCACGACCCGTGTGTCGGCATCCGCGCCGTACCGGTCGCCGAGGCGATGCTCGCGATTGTGCTCGCCGACCACTGGCTCCGACAGCGCGCACAGAACGGATGACGCCTTACTGGCGGCTCTCCAGCCTCTATCTTTTCTATTTCGCCGCGCTCGGGGCGATGATCCCGTACATCGGCTTGTACCTCGATGGCCTTGGCTTCACCGCGAGCGAAATCGGCGCGCTGCTCGCGCTGAAAGTGACGGCGCGTATCGTCGCGCCGAATCTCGTTGCGTGGTATTCGGACCACATTGACCGCCGCATGGTCACCGTGCGGCTCGCCGCACTTGGCTGTTGCATCGCGTTCGCCGGCATGTGGTTCGGCACGAGCTTCGTGTGGCTCGCGTTCGTGCTCGGCACTTGGGCGTTCTTCTTCAGCGCAATGCAGCCGCAAATGGAGGCAACTGCGCTGAACCACCTCGGTCCGCAGCGCTACGGATCGATCCGCCTGTGGGGGTCGCTCGGGTTCATCGCGTCGGTCGCGGGGCTCGGGCCGTTGCTCGATCGTTACGGCACGGAAGCGCTGCTGCCCGTGTTGCTCGCGTTGCTCGCCGCTGCCTTTGCGTGCAGTCTGCTCGTCCCCGAGAAGCGCCACCCGGCGGATGCGCCGACGGCAACGGGATTGTTCGCGGTACTGCGCCAGCCGGCCGTGCTCACGCTGTTCGTGGTCGGCCTGCTCGCGCAGTTTTCGCACGGGCCGTACTATGCGTTCTTTAGCCTTTACCTTGAAGGGCATGGCTACAGCCGCGCACTGATCGGTCAGTTATGGGCGCTCGGCGTCGTCGCGGAAATCGCGGTGTTTGTCACCATGGGACGTCTGCTTGCGCGGTATCCGGCGCGCGTGCTGCTTGGCTGGTCGCTCGTATTATCGACGCTGCGCTGGCTTCTGATTGCGGCATTTGCTGATAAGATGGCAGCACTCGCGTTTGCCCAGATTCTCCACCTCGCGAGCTTCGGGATATTTCACGCGGTGTCAATCGGATTGGTACATCGCTATTTCCCAGGACGACTGCAGGGCAGGGGCCAGGCGTTGTTCTCAAGCCTCACGTTCGGGGCGGGCACGGCGCTCGGTAGCCTCGCGGCGGGTTACCTGTGGGACGGTGTCGCGCCGACTGCGGTGTGGATCGCATCGGCGGCCAGTGCGGCGGCGGCGCTGGCGGTGCTGGCGGCAACCGGAAAATCGCGACGCGAAGGCGCCGCTTGATTCGCGGCGCAAAGGCGCCGCTCCAACAATTCAGGGTTTGATGACTGGTGGCAAAAGACTTCGACATAGCGATACTCGGCGCGACCGGGCTGATCGGCGAGGCGATGATCGAGATTCTCGAGGCGTCGTCGATTCCCGTCGGCAAGTTGTTCCTGCTCGCGAGCGAACAATCGAGCGGCGAAGGACGCAAGTTCCGCGGCAAGACCGTCGTCGTGAAGGACGCAGCCGGATTCGACTGGTCACAGGCGCAGCTTGCGCTGTTTTCCGCCGGCGCCGAGGGGTCCGGCGAGTACGCACCGAAAGCCGCGGCCGCGGGCTGCGTGGTGATTGACAACAGCTCACGTTGGCGCACGGACCCGGAAATCCCGCTCGTCGTGCCCGAAGTCAACGCCGACGCGCTGAAAGACTGGCAGCGCCGTCGCATCATCGCCAACCCGAACTGTTCCACCATCCAACTCGTCGTCGCGCTCAAGCCGTTGCACGACGCTGCGGGGCTCGCACACGTCAGTGTCGCGAGCTACCAGGCGGTATCCGGCGCCGGCCGCGCGGCGGTCAACGAACTCGCGCAGCAGACCGTGCGTCTGCTGAATGGGCAGGCGGTCGACGATCCTGACGCGTTCCCGGTCCAAATTGCGTTCAACCTCATTCCTCATATTGATGCATTCGACGACGCGGGCTTCACGGGCGAGGAACAGAAGGTCATGCGCGAGACGCGTAAGATCATGGGCCTGCCTGATCTTGCGATTGCCGCGACGGCTGTGCGGGTGCCGGTTTTCTTCGGCCACTCAGAGGTGGTTGCCGTCCAGACCGCGCGTCCACTCGGCGCTGACCGCGCCCGGGAATTGCTGGCGCTGGCCCCTGGGGTGGTGGTCGTGGATGCCCGGGGGCCGGGCGGCTATCCGACGCCAGTGACCCACGCAGCCCACGCCGACGGGGTCTTCGTGGGGCGCCTGCGGGACGACCCAAGCCGCGAAAACGGCCTATTGATGTGGGTTGTCGCGGACAACGTCCGCAAGGGCGGGGCCTTGAATGCGGTCCAGATTGCCGAAGCATTGGTGAAAAGCC
>CAYXYM010000153.1:0-3594 GCA_964469285.1 uncultured Gammaproteobacteria bacterium
CGCGACGCAAAGGCGCCGCTCCCACATTTAACTCTGGCACCCGTGCCGCGACGATTAGGCGACGGAGCGTCGACTCGTGAGTAGCGTCGCGGCGACGATGGCGAGGGTGGAAAGCAGGAAGCCCGGCACCAATTCGTACAGGTCGAAAATCGGCGCGCCGCCCCGGAACATCGGCCACACAATCGTCGTGGTTCCACCCACAACGATGCCGGCGAGCGCGCCGGCGCGGTTCATGCGCGGCCAGTACAACGATAAGATGACGGCCGGCCCGAACGCGGCGCCAAAGCCCGCCCACGCCCACGCGACGAGTTCCAACACGCGGCTGTCGGGGTCGCGCGCGAGCCAGAGCGCGACGAGCGCGATCCCGAGCACGCCGGCGCGGCCAGCCCAGAGCGACTCGCGCGCGTCCGCATTGCGCCGCAACACGCCCTTGTAGAAGTCCTCAGCGAATGCGCTCGATGAGACCAGCAGCTGCGCAGACGCTGTGCTCATAATCGCGGCGAGGATGGCCGCGATACAGAGGCCCGCGATGACCGGTGGGAAGAAATCGACGGCCATATAAATGAATACCTTTTCCGCGTCCGCGCCGGGCAGCGTCCGGTCGAGCGCCGCGAGCGCCGTCACGCCGACGATGAGCGCAGCGGCGAGTACCGTCACCTGCCAGGTCATGGCGATCCGGCGCGCCGCGCCGATCTCGGCGGGGTGCCGGATCGCCATGAACCGCGCGAGGATGTGCGGCTGACCCGCGTAGCCGAGACCCCAGCCGAGCAGGGACGCAATACCGAGCCAGCCGATGGCCGCGCCAGTCGCTGACGTGAATGGATCGAGCAGTTCTGCGTTCAGCACCTCGAGCGAGCCGCCGAGGCCGCCGAAGCCCCCGACCTCAATCAGGCCGACCACGGCGACAATCACGAGCGCGAAGAACATCAGCGAACCCTGCAGCACGTCGGCCCACGAGATCGCGAGGAAGCCCCCGAAGAACGTGTAAACGATGATGGACGCGCCGCCGAGCCCGAGCGCCCACAGGTACGGCACGCCGAACAGCGCTTCGAACAGCTTGCCGCCCGCGACGAATCCCGAGCTCGTGTACAGCGCGAAGAAGAACAGCACGAACGCCCCGGCGATGAGCCGCAGCGCCCGGGAGTCATCGCTGAAGCGCCGCTCGAAATAATCTGGGAGCGTCAATGCGTCGCCGAGGCGTTCCGTCGCCTCGCGCAGTCGCTGCGCGACGAACCGCCAGTTCAGGTACGTGCCCACTATCAGGCCGACGACCATCCAGCCAGCCTCGAAGCCCGCGAGATACGCGAAGCCGGGCAGACCCATGAGTAGCCAGCCGCTCATGTCGGACGCCTGTGCGGCGAGCGCGGTGACCCAGCGGTTCAGCGAGCGACCGCCTAGGATGAAGTCCGAGAGGTTCGCGGTGCGCCGGTACGCGAGATAGGCCATCACGAAGATGACGCCGAGGTAGACCGCGAAGGTCCCGATGATTGTGCCTGCGTTGTCGAGCATGTCCCGCCCCCGGGAACTTCGATGGCGCGATACTATCAGAGGGGAAAACCCGGAGGTGGATGATGCCGAGAGTATGGATAGTGTTACTGAGCCTCATTGGCGGCGCTGCGATGGCGGTACCGCCGCCGCCGACGGTGTTCGCGTTCACGGACGTGACGGTCGTTCCGATGGACGAGGAACGCGTGATCGAAGGTCAGACGGTCATCGTGCGTGACGGCCGCATCGAGGCGATCGGGCCGGATCTCGCGATTCCACAGGATGCGATGACCATCGACGGCCACGGCCGCTTCCTGATGCCGGGCCTCGCCGAGATGCACGCGCACGTGCCGCCGCAGGCGCACGATGCGCAGCTGATCGAGGACACGCTGTTCCTCTACGCGGCGAATGGCGTCACGTTCGCGCGGTCGATGCTCGGCGCCCCGCACCACCTTAAGTTACGCGAGCGCGCTGCGCAGGGTGAAATTATTTCGCCGCGCATTTACACGTCGGGGCCGTCGCTGAACGGCAATTCCGTACCGACGCCGGTGGCCGCGCGTGAACTGGTCGTCGAACAAAAACGCGCGGGCTATGATTTTTTGAAAATACACCCGGGGCTCGACCTCGCGCGATACAACGCCATCGTCGCCGCGGCCGACGAGCACGGAATCGCGTTCGGCGGGCACGTGCCGGCCGCCGTGGGGCTCGAGCGCGCGCTCGACGCCGGCCAGGCGACCATTGACCATCTTGACGAATTTTTCCCGCCGTTAGTGCGCGACGGCTCACCACTTGCGGATGCGCAATCGATGTTCTTCGGCTGGAACCTCGCGGGCGAAGTCGACGAGTCGAAAATCGGGCCGGTCGCGCAGCGCGTGCGCGAAGCCGGCGCCTGGGTGGTGCCGACCGAGGCGCTGATGCAGCACCTGCTGTTACCGGAACCGAGCGCCGAGCGGCTTGCGGAGCGCGACATCATGCGCTACGTGCCACGCGCGACGCTCGCACAATGGGTCGACGCGAAGCGAGGCATGGTTGGGCAGGCCGCGTATGACCCGGAACTCGTCGCGCGCTTCATCGAGGTGCGCGCAAAAATGATGAAGGCCCTGCACGATGCGGGCGCCGGCCTGCTCCTGGGCTCCGATGCGCCGCAGATATTCAACGTGCCCGGTTTTGCGATTCACGACGAACTGCGCATGCTCGTCGCTGCGGGCCTGACGCCGTACGAGGCGCTCGCGACCGGCAACGTCAACGTCGCGCGGTTCCTCGATGAATCCGATGAGTTCGGTACCGTCGAGGCCGGCATGCGTGCGGATCTCGTGCTGCTCGATGCGAATCCACTCGCGGACGTCGCGAATGCGTCGCGAATCGCGGGGGTGATGTTGAACGGGCGTTGGTTACCGGCGCGCGAGCTGCAGGCCGGGCGTGCGCAGATCGCCGCGCGCAATGAGCAATAGCGCCAGCGCGATGAGCCAGGCGTAGCCGGTGCGGCCGCCGCCGCTCGGGGCCGGGGTGGGTGTCGGCGTCGGCGCGGGTGTGTCGTCCAGCGCGTTGCACTCGAGCGAGTGCGGCGCGGCGCCGACCGCGCCGACCCACAGGCGCAAAGTGCAATCCGGCGCCGTTTCCTGATAACCGGACCAGGTACCGTCTTTCCAATCGACGGCACTCGTGGGGTCCCCATCGAGTTTCTGGCCCGCAAGGTCGTCGGCATCAATCACGAGCACCGCGGCGGTTGCGGCTGCGGGCAGGTCGTCCGGTAGCGTGAATTCGACCGCGTACGCGTCGTCGCGGTAGTTCAAGAAACCGTCGGGTCCTGGGCCTGGATCGTTCAGCCATGCGCCACCGGTTAACTCGATCGCACGATTGGCGCCGCTGCCTGCGACCTCAAGGCTGATGGCTGGCGCGAGCTGGGCGGACTGGCCTGCGTATTGCGTCACGACGCCGGCACCATTGCGCCAGCGCATCGGTTTATCGAACGCGATCCACGCGGTATAGGTTTCACCCGCCGCGAGTGCGCCGTCGGTCCGCAGCGCGAGCGTGCGCGTGCCGGGCGCCCCGGGGATCCAGTCGATGCTCCAAACGAGTGCGCCGTCCGCGTCGCGGATTTCCGCGGCG
>CAYXYM010000154.1:0-2858 GCA_964469285.1 uncultured Gammaproteobacteria bacterium
GACGCCGATTGGCTGTCGGCTCTCGGCGCCCGCGCCGGTCGCGAGCAACAGCGGGACGGCGCCAAAGGTCGTACACAGGCTCGTCATGAGTACGGGGCGGAGGCGCACGCGTGCCGCATCAATAATCGCCTGCGTGAACTCGACGCCGCGGTCACGCAGCTGGTTCGCAAACTCCGCAATCAACACGCCGTTCTTCGCGGACAGGCCGACCAGCAGGATGATGCCGATCTGGCTGTATACGTTGATGGAGAAGCCCTGAATTGCGAGGCCCGCGAGGGCGCCGGTCACCGCAAGCGGCACGGTGGTCATGATGATCAGCGGGTGGCGGAAGCTCTCGAACTGTGCAGCCAACACCAGGAACACGATGACGAGCGCAAGCACGAACGTCCAGTACAGCGAACCGCCCGACTGGATGAACTCGCGCGCTTCGCCGTCCCAGTTGATGACCGCATACGGCGGCAACTCGGCACGCGCAAAATCCTGCACCCACTCGATTGCCTCGCCGAGCGAATACCCGGGGGCGAGCCCGCCCGCAACGGTGATCGCGCGCAGACGGTCGAAGCGCCGCAGTTCGGAGGGCCCCGCGACTTCCCGCAGCGTGACAATGTTCGCGAGTGGAATCATCGCTCCGGTCGCTTCGGACCGCACGTAAATGTTGCGAAGATCGGTCGGCGTTGCGCGGTCCTGCTCGCGGCTCTGCAGAATCACGTTGTACTCAAGGCCGCGGTCGAGATAGCGCGTCACGATGCGCGAGCCAAGCATCGTCTCGAGCGTTCGGCCGATGTTCTGCAGCGAAATGCCGAGCGTCGCCGCGCGGTCACGGTCGATCGAAATGCGGATCTGCGGCGTGCGTTCCTGATAATCGGAATCAAGGTCGACCAGACCTGGGTTCTGCTCGGCACGGTCGAGCATCAGGTCGCGCCATTCCGCGATTTCCGCGTAGTCGCCGCCACTGAGCACCACACGCAATGGCCGGTCGCCACCGCGCACGCCGAGTCCCTGCGGCGTTGTCACGCGCACTTCGACGCCCGGCAGGCTGTCGACTTGTGAGCGGACCTCGTTGGCCAATTGCTCGGCGGACAGCTCGCGATTCTCCCAAGCTTCGAGCAAGACGAGCACGCGGCCGGTGTTCACGCCGCCGCCGCCCCAGCCCGCGGGCACGCGCGTCAGGATACGGCGTGCATCACCGCGCTCGACCAGCCCCATCAGGACGTCTTCGACCTCGCGCGTGTACCGGTCCGTGTAGTCGAAACTCGCACCCTCGGGCGCGGACACAATCACGAAGAACACGCCGCGGTCCTCCTTCGGCGCGTACTCTTTCGGCAACCCCGAGAACAACGTGTACGCAAATGCCGTCACAACCGCTGCGACCAGCATCACGATCCAGTTGTGCGCGAGCGACCAGCCGAGCGCGCGGCCGTACGCGCGCGAAAGCCAGCGGAAGAATTGGTCAATCTTGCGTGCGAACCAGCGCCGCCTCGACATCCCCGTAAAAATCTTCGAGCACATCATTGGCGTAAGCGTCAGCGCGACGATGCTCGAGAAGGCGACCGCCGCGGCCAGCGCGATGCCGAATTCTCCGAACAATCGGCCGAGGTTGCCGGGGATGAATGAAACGGGCAGGAACACGGAGACGAGCACGAGCGTCGTCGCAATGACCGCGAAGCCGATTTCACGCGCGCCGTCGATTGACGCGAGCAGCGGCGTCTGGCCTTCTTCGATTCGCCGGTAAATATTCTCGAGCACGATAATCGCGTCATCGACCACGAGCCCGATTGCGAGTACGAGCCCGAGCAGCAGCAACACGTTGATCGAGAAGCCGAGCGCCGCCATGACCGTGAAAGCGGCAATGAGCGACACCGGAACGACGACGGCTGGAATCAGCGTCGCGCGCACGGTGCCGAGGAAGCAATAAATCACGATCAGCACGAGGATCAGCGCGATGCCGAGCGCGCGGAAGACCTCGGTGATTGACGCGTTGATGAACTGCGCGCGGTCGAAATTAACCTCGAGCGAGATGCCCTCCGGCAGCATCGGTCGGATTCGGTCGATGGCCGCGAGCACGCCCTGCGACACCGCGACGGTATTCGCGCGGGATTGCTGCTCGATGCCGATGCTGACCGCCGGAATCCTGTTCGCGCGAGCGGCGTTGCGGATGTCCTGCGCGCCGATTTCAACGTCGGCAACGTCGCCGAGCCGCACGACGTAATCGTCCGGGCCACTGCCGATTGCGAGCTGTTGGAAATCCTCAACGGTCGCGTAACCGGTCTCTGTGCGTAGCGAGAACTCGCGCTGGGTCGACTGCAGTCGCCCTGCCGGTAGCTGAACGTTCTCGCGGCGGAGCGCATTCTCAATGTCGCCGACAGTGACGCCGTGCGCGGCGAGCCGCTCGCGGTCAAGCCAGATGCGCATCGCGTAGCGTCGCTGGCCGCCAACGCGCACGCGCGCGACGCCGTCGACCACGGACAGCTGGTCGACAATCACGCGTTCCGCGTAGTCCGTAAGGTCGAGCTGGTTCATCGAATCCGACGTCAGGACCAGCCACATGACCGATTGCACGCTCGAGTCGGCCTTCTGCACCTCGGGCATGTTCGCTTCGGGCGGCAGGTTGTCGACGACCCGACTCACGCGGTCGCGGACGTCGTTCGCCGCGGAGTCGATGTCGCGGCCGAGGTTGAACTCGAGGCGGATGTTCGACTCCTCGTCCTCGCTGGTCGAAGTCAGCTTCGCGATGCCCTCGATGCCCGCGACCTGATCCTCGATCACCTGGGTGATTTGCGTTTCGATCACGTCTGCGGACGCGCCGCGGTATTCAACTTCGACCGACACGATGGGCGGGTCGATGTCCGGATACTCGC
>CAYXYM010000155.1:0-4831 GCA_964469285.1 uncultured Gammaproteobacteria bacterium
AGGAGGTTCCAATGAAAGGCTTTGTCGACAACATCGAAACACTCACCACCGAGAACACCGACTACCGTCGCGTGGTCTACACCGGTAAGCACCTACAGCTGGTTTTGATGACGCTGCAGCCCGGCGAGGAAATCGGCGCCGAGGTCCACGAGACGCACGACCAATTCCTGCGCATCGAATCCGGCAGCGGAGAGGCGACCATCGACGGCAAGAAGCATACCGTCGCCGATGACGACGCGATCATCGTGCCGGCTGGCGCGCGCCACAACGTCATCAACACCGGCAAGACACCGTTGAAGCTCTACACGCTCTACGGGCCGCCCGAGCACCGCGACGGCGTGGTCCAGTCGACGAAGGCCGACGAGTTCGACGAGCATTTCGACGGCAAGACCAGCGAATAGCGCGACGCCCCGGTAGCTCAGCTGGATAGAGCATCCCCCTCCTAAGGGGAAGGTCGCAGGTTCAACTCCTGCCCGGGGCACCACTCGCACGACCTCGAGTGGGGGTCGAATGCCAGGATTTATTATTTCACCGTTTCAAATAGGCGGGGCGTGGGCTACACTCGCGGAGCCGATGAGGGCCGCACAGACAAGTCCTTGAAAACCATGACTGACTCCCTGCAGGACAGATATCAAGATTCCCCGTTTTTCGGCGATAACGCCGATTTTGTCGAAGGCCAGTACGAGGCCTACCTCGCGGACCCAGAATCCGTCAGTCCTTATTGGAAGGATTACTTCGCCGGCTTCCAGCACGGCGCGGACGCGGCGGACGATCAAGCACACGAACCCATCCGCGACGCATTGCGTGAGCGCGCGCAACAACGCCGGGCCGTCGGTGCGCCGAACGGCGCGGCGTCGCTGACCGAAGCGGCCGCCGAGAAACACGCGGCCGTGTTGCGGTTGATCAACCTGTACCGCACCCGTGGCCACCAGCATGCGACGCTCGATCCGCTCGGTTGGACCGAGTCCGAACCCGTGCCCGAACTCGACCCGTCGTTCCACGGGCTCGAAGCGTCCGACATGGACACGGTGTTCAACACCGGCACGCTGATCGGTCCGGCGCGCGCGACGTTGCGCGAAATTCTCACACGCTTGAAACGCATTTATTGCAGCACCATCGGTGCCGAGTACATGTATACGATCGAAGGGGATGAGTCGCGTTGGATTCAGGAGCGGCTCGAGGATCCGGCCGTTTCGTACTCGCTCGACGCCGATGACCGGATGGTCGTGCTGAAGCAACTGACCGCCGCGGAGGGCATCGAGAAGTACCTGCACACGCGCTACGTCGGCCAGAAGCGCTTCTCACTCGAGGGCGGCGAGGCGCTGATTCCGCTGCTCGACGAGCTCGTGCAGCGCGGCGCATCCCAGGATGTCGAAGAGATGGTCATCGGTATGGCCCACCGCGGCCGGCTCAATGTGCTCGTGAACGTATTCGGCAAGTCGCCGAAGGATTTGTTCAGCGAGTTCGAGGGCATCTACGACCCGAAGGTGCAGGAAGGCTCGGGCGACGTGAAATACCATCTCGGCTTCTCGTCAAACTACGAGACGTCGGACGGCGACACCGTCCACCTCGTGCTCGCATTCAATCCCTCACACCTCGAGATCGTGAACCCGGTCGTGGAGGGCTCGGTCCGTGCGCGCCAGCATCGGCGCCGCGACAAGCAGGGTGCGCGCGTGATGCCGGTGCTGATCCACGGCGATGCCGCATTCGCTGGGCAAGGCGTGGTGATGGAGGGCCTGCAGATGTCGCAGGCGCGCGGCTTCCATACCGGCGGCACCGTGCACATCGTCATCAACAACCAGATCGGATTCACCATCAGCAACCCACGCGACGCCCGTTCGACGCTGTATTGCACGGACGTCGCGAAGATGATCCAGGCGCCGATTTTCCATGTGAACGGCGATGATCCCGAGGCGGTCGTGTTCGTCACCCGCCTTGCGCTCGACTACCGCATGCGTTTCAAAAAGGACGTCGTCATCGACCTCGTTTGCTACCGACGCCATGGGCACAACGAGGCCGATGAACCGGCGGCGACCCAACCCGAGATGTACGCGCGTATCCGCAAGCACCCGACCACGCGCACGCTCTTCGCCGACAAGTTGGTTGAGTCCGGCCAACTCGACGAGGCGGCCGTGAAGACGCTCGCCGATGAGTTCCGCGCGGGCGTTGACGAGGGCCGCGGCGTCGCGACCGCAAAAATGAGCTCGGTCGGTAATGAGTACACCGCCGATTGGACGCAGCTCAACAAGGTCGATTGGACGGAGGACACGGACACCACCGTGTCGCTCTCCGTCGCGAAAGAACTGAACACGAAGCTCACGACGGTGCCCAAGGACTTTCCGCTGCATCCGCGCGTCGAGCGTATTGTCGACGATCGCCGCAAGATTGGCGACGGCGAGCAGCCGATGGACTGGGGGTTCGCCGAGACGATGGCGTACGCGACCCTGCTGAACGACGGCTATCCGGTGCGGCTGGTGGGGCAGGACAGCGGCCGCGGCACGTTCTTCCACCGCCACGCCGTGCTGCACAACCAGGCTGACGCGAGCACTTACGTACCGTTGCAGCACCTCGACTCCGGCAAAGCGGACTTTGTTGTCATCGACTCGCTGCTCTCCGAAGAAGCGGTACTCGGCTTTGAATACGGTTACGCGACCGCGGATCCGACCACGCTCGTAATCTGGGAGGCGCAGTTCGGCGATTTTGGCAACGGCGCGCAAGTGGTGATTGACCAGTTCATCGCCGCCGGCGAAGCGAAGTGGCGCCGCATGTGCGGGCTCGTGATGTTCCTGCCGCATGGTTACGAAGGTCAGGGTCCGGAGCATTCTTCGGCGCGCCTCGAGCGTTACTTGCAGTTGTGCGCAGAGCACAACATGCAGGTCTGCCAGCCAACGACGCCCGCGCAGATGTTCCACATGCTGCGCCGGCAGATGATCCGTCCGTACCGCAAGCCGCTGATCGTGATGACGCCAAAATCGCTGCTGCGCCACCGCCTGTCGACCTCGCCGCTGTCCGACCTCGAGGACGGGCGGTTCTGGAACGTGATTCCCGAGGTCGACGAACTCGACCCGAAAGCAGTCACGCGCCTCGTCGTGTGCAGCGGCAAGGTCTATTACGACCTGATCGAGGCGCGCCGCACGCGCGAGATCGACGACATCGCGATCGTGCGCATCGAACAGCTTTACCCGTTCCCGCAGGACGAATACGCGGCGCAACTGAAAGCGTGGCCGAACGCCGACGACATCATCTGGTGCCAGGACGAGCCGGAGAACCAAGGGCCGTGGTACCAGATCCGCCACCGCTTGCAGGAACCATTTGCGAAGCGCCATACGCTGACTTACGTCGGCCGTCAGGCGTCCGCATCCACCGCCGCTGGATATCACGCGCTGCACGTCGAGGAGCAGAAGCGTCTGCTCGACGCCGCGCTCGAACGAAACGCCAAGAAGACCGCTAAACGGAGAAAGGCATGAGCACTGAAGTGAAGGTTCCGCAGCTGCCGGAGTCGGTTGCCGACGCGATGTTGGTCAGCTGGCATAAAAAGAAAGGCGACCGTGTCGAACGCGACGAAAATCTCGTCGACATCGAGACCGACAAGGTCGTGCTTGAAGTCCCGGCGCCCACCTCGGGCGTGCTCGCCGACATCAAGGTCGAGGACGGTACGACCGTGATGGGCGGGCAGGTGATTGCGACCATCGAGGAAGGCGGTGAGCAAGAGGAATCGCGGCGCGAAGGCGCCGCTCCCACAAAAGGTGAATCAACCAGCGAAGTCGCCGCTCCCACAAAACCAGCGCCTTCAGAGAAAGTTGAAGAAGAGGATGAGGGTGATGGTGATGGTGATGCTGGAAAGCTCAGCCCGTCCGTCCGTAGGCTGGTGGATGAGCATGGCGTGGACCCGTCGAAGATCAAGGGCACCGGTCGGCATGGGCGATTGACGAAAGCCGATGTCGAGAAATTCGTCAAGGATGGCGCCGCTCCCGCAAAAGGTGGCACTCCAACCAAGTCGGCGCCAGCGTCTGGAAGTCGCGAGGATCGCAGGGTGCCGATGACGCGTATGCGGGCGCGCATCGCAGAGCGCATGGTCGAGGCCGGCTCAACAACGGCGATGCTGACCTCGTTCAATGAAGCGGATATGTCGGCCGTGGTGGCGCTGCGCAAGCAATACAAAGAACCCTTCGAGAAGGCACACGGCGTGAAGCTCGGCTTCATGTCGTTCTTCGTGAAGGCCGCGGTTGAGGCGCTGAAGAAGTTCCCGGTCGTGAATGCATCGGTCGAGAGCGGCGATGTCGTTTACCACGAGTACTACGATGTCGGCATCGCGGTGTCCGTGCCGAAGGGTCTTGTCGTACCCATCGTGCGCGACGCGGACCAACTCGGCTTCGCCGAGATCGAGAAGGCCATCGGCGAACTCGCGACGAAAGGTCGCGACGGCACGCTGACGATGGACGACCTGACGGGCGGCACGTTCACGATTACGAACGGCGGCGTGTTCGGCTCACTCGTATCGACGCCAATCCTGAACATGCCGCAGAGCGCGATTCTCGGCATGCACAAAATCCAGGACCGTCCGGTCGCAATCGACGGGCAGGTCGTGATTCGCCCGATGATGTATCTCGCGTTGACTTACGACCATCGGATCATCGACGGCAAGGACGCAGTGCAGTTCCTCGTCGCCCTGAAAGAAGCGATCGAGGATCCGACACGGCTCCTGCTCGGCGTTTAAAAAAGAGGATTTATGGCAGACAAATTTGATGTAGTGGTAATCGGCGCGGGGCCCGCGGGCTACGTGTCCGCGATTCGTTGCGCGCAGCTCGGTTTGAACACCGCGCTTATCGAC
>CAYXYM010000156.1:0-3802 GCA_964469285.1 uncultured Gammaproteobacteria bacterium
CGAGGTCGCCGTGACTGCGCGTTTCCAGAACGCCGGCCAGAGCTGCATCGCAGCGAAGCGATTCATCGTCGATGATGCCGTCCACGATGCGTTTGCGGAGCGTTTCGCCGAGCGGATTCGGACACTCGACCTCGCGCCGGTCGCCCGTCGTGACCTGCGCGACGACCTGCACGACCAAGTCGAGCGCTCGCTCGCGGCGGGCGCACGCTGCATCACCGGCGGACGACCGGTGCCGGGTCCGGGCGCGTTCTATGAAGCCACGCTGCTTGCCGACGTGCGGCCGGGGATGGCGGCCGCCGACGAGGAGCTGTTCGGGCCGGTCGCTGCGCTGATCCGCGTCTGCGACGAGGGCGAGGCACTGCAAGTAGCGAACGCGAGCCAGTACGGTCTCGGTGGTTCAGTCTGGACCCGCGACGTCGCGCGCGGCGAGCGCATGGCGCGTGGGCTCGAATGCGGCCTCGCGTTCGTGAACGGAATGGTCAAGAGCGATCCGCGCTTGCCGTTCGGCGGGGTGAAGGCGTCGGGTTACGGGCGCGAGCTGTCGCGCGAGGGGCTGTACGAGTTCCTGAACGCGAAGTCGGTGTGGATTCGTTGACGGTTACTCGACCTCGAGCGTCCACGTGCCGAGGACTTCGCCGTCGGTGACGACGCTGACCTGCCAGATGCCGGTCCACGCGGGGAGCAGTCGCTTGCTTGACCACGCACGCCAGCGATCGGCGCCGACGGTAATCACGACCTCGGCCATCACCTGCCCACGGTGCTCCCAGCGGTGGATGACCTCGCGGCCCGCAAGTCCCCGCAACTCGGTGAAGAACCGAACGCGCCCGTCGCCGACGGACGCTGCGCGGAGTTCGTCGACGGGCTCTCGGTCCATGACCGCGCTTGTGAACTGCGCGCGCGCGACCGCGGGCTCCGCGGAAACCGCAGGCGTAATCCAGGCAAACACCACGAACATCAGTAGTAAGCGCACCGGGCGAGTATACCCATGAACCCGGAGTACCTGCTGGTACTGCTCGGCGCGGGCGCAGCGGCTGGTGTGCTCGCCGGCTTGCTCGGCATCGGCGGCGGATTCGTATTCGTGCCGGCACTGCTGTTCCTGTTTCTCGCGCACGGCGCATCACCCGAAGTCGCGATGCACCTGGCCGTCGGCACTTCGCTCGCGGCGATCGTGCCGACCTCGGTGTCGTCGATCGCCGCACACACACACGCGCAGAACGTCGACTGGCTCGCGTTTCGCCGGCTCTTGCCGGGTCTCATCGTCGGCGCGGCGCTCGGCGCGGCCGTCGCGAGCTTCATCAGCGGCGTGTGGCTCGAGCGTGCATTTGGTGCGTTCCTGGTGCTGGTCGCGGCGCAACTCGCGTTCGACGCGCGGCCGACCGCGCACCGTGAATTGCCGGCGCCCGTGGCAACCGCGCTCGCGGGCGGCGCCATCGGGACGCTGTCGTCGCTACTTGGGATTGGCGGCGGGACGCTGACGGCCCCGTATCTCGTGTGGTGCAACCGAACGATGCTGCGCGCGGTCGGCACTGCGGCGGCAGCCGGCTTGCCAATTGCGTTGGTCGGCGCCGGCGGGTTCGCGATGTCGGGTTACGTCGAGTGGCCCGCGGCCATCGGGCTCGGCGCGATGGCGATGCTCACCGCGCCGCTCGGTGCCCGCCTTGCCTTTGCGGTCTCCCAGCGCGCGCTGCGCTGGGCGTTTGCGATATTGCTCGCAGTGGTTGCGGTCAAACTAATCGCAGGCTGAACGGCGTTAGCGAATCGGGAGAAACAGCGCGCCGTTGCCCCGGCGCACGTGCAGGAGCAATTGCTGCGGGCCCGGCGCCGCGAGCTGCCGCAAGTCCTCGACACTCGTCACGGGCCGGCGATTCACCGACGTCACGACGTCACCCGCGCGCAACCCATTGCGCTGCGCGGCGCTGCCTTCCGCGACCTGCACGATCATCGCGCCCTGCACGCGACCGGAGAGCGGCGAGGTCTCAGGGATGTTGGAGAACGATGCGCCCTCGAGGCCGCGATGCAACGCGCCGCTCGCGATCTCCGTCGCAGCTAATTCCGAAATCGTTGCCGTAACCGTCCGACGGCGACCGTCGCGCAACAACTCCACGCGCACCCGTTCGCCAACCGGCATCATCCCGAGGCGGTTACGGAGTTCGTTGAGGTTGCTTACCGCGGCGCCGTTCAGGCTGACAATCACATCGCCGACCTGAATGCCGGCTTTCTCGGCGGCGGAACCGGACGCGACGCTCGACACCACGACACCCTGCGTCGCATCGTCGAGCCCCATTGCGGCGGCAAGTTCCTGATTGAGGTTCTGAATCGTGACGCCAAGTACGCCGCGGCTCACTTTGCCATGCTCGATCAGCTGGCCCATCACGTACTTGACCATGCTCGTCGGAATTGCGAAGCCGATGCCGATGTTGCCGCCGGACCCGGAAAGGATGGCCGTGTTGATGCCGACGAGCTCGCCACGCAGATTCACGAGTGCGCCGCCGGAATTACCACGGTTGATCGCCGCGTCGGTCTGGATGAAGTTTTCGTAGCTCTCCTGGCGTAGGCCGAGAGCCCGACCGAGGCCGGACACGATCCCCGAGGTGACCGTCTGGCCAAGCCCGAACGGGTTGCCGATTGCGACCACGAAATCACCGACCTGTAGCTGCTCGGAATCGGCCAGCGGCAGCGCCGTCAGATTGTTGGCGTCAACTTTCAGCAACGCGAGGTCGGTTGGCTCGTCGGTGCCAACCACCTCCGCGGACAGTTCGCGGCCGTCCTGCAGCGTAATGGTGATTTCGGTCGCGTTCGCGACGACGTGGTTGTTCGTCAGTACATAGCCGTTGCTCGCGTCGACGATCACGCCCGAGCCGAGGCTCTGGAATTCGCGCTCGGTCGGCTGTTCCGGCATCTTGAAGAAGTGCCGGAAGAACGGGTCGTTGAACATCGGGTTCTGCTGGACCTGCACTGTCCCGCTCGTCGAGATATTCACCACACCCGGCGTCGCGCGCTGCAACATCGGCGCGAGCGAAGGCATTGTGACACCGTCAAGCGGTGCGGGAATCGCGTCGGCCTGGCCGACGGCGGGCGTCGCGGCGGCAAGCGCGGCGGCGAGCAGGTACTGGGGCTTCATTTCGACTTAAGTCTCCTTTGGGCGAACGCCTGTCTTTCAGGACAGGCGGCGCCGCATAAAGTTCAGCTCGGTCACTGCTTCACGGTGATTCGACGCGGTTGCACTTTCTCATGTTTCGGAATCGAAATCTCGAGTACGCCATGCCGTCCGGTCGCGGTCACACGGTCGGCGTCGGCCGAGTCGGGCAGTGAGAAGCGGCGGAAAAACCGTCCGCTCGTCCGCTCGATGCGGCGGAACGCATTGGTCCGCTGCTCGGCCTCGTTCGCGCGCTCTCCGCGGATCGTCAGCAGGCCGTTTTCCAGGGTGATGTCGATGGCATCCGGGTCGACGCCCGGGAGGTCAGCGTGCAGGACATAACGATCCTCGTCCTCACGGATATCGACGGCCGGAATCCAGTCGGCCGCGACCGCGCTGGCGTCCTCGTCGCCGCGGGCCATGCCCGCCCCAAAAACACGGTTAATTTCGTTGTGCAGCTGGTTCACCAGGCTGTAAGGTTGGTAGCTCATAACGGGTCCTTTTCGTGGTTGCGATGGCCACAAAAATGGGGACACGACGCGTGATTTCAAGGGCGGCAATTACCCCCAACGCGTGCGAAAATCAAGGCCTCTTTTCTTCATTAAGTCATTTTCATAACTTAATGATTCATAACGATTAAATACACCCTAAAAAGTCCTTGACAGG
>CAYXYM010000157.1:0-3100 GCA_964469285.1 uncultured Gammaproteobacteria bacterium
AGTTCGATTTTGTCGTCGCCGCGTTCGCGCAGCGGCGGCAAGTGCAGCTGCAGGGCCTCCAACCGGTAATACAAGTCCTCGCGCACCGTACCCGCCGCGACCTCGTCCTCGAGCTTGCGATTGGTCGCCGTGATGATGCGCACGTCGATTTCGATCTCGGTATTGCCCCCGACCGGCCGTACCTTGTGGTCCTGCAGCACGCGCAGCAGCTTTGCCTGCAGCGCGAGCGGCATCTCACCCAGTTCATCGAGAAACAGCGAACCGCCGTCCGCTTCGGCGAACAACCCCGCACGGGCGCCGCGCGCGCCCGTGAACGCGCCAGCCGTGTGGCCGAAAAACTCGGCTTCGAGCAGCGCCTCAGGAATGCTCGCGCAGTTCACCGGAACGAATGGACCATCCTTGCGTTCGCTCTCGTCATGGATGGCACACGCGACGAGTTCCTTGCCGGTCCCCGACTCACCGGTGACCAGCACGGGCTCCGTCGAGCGCGCAACCTGCCGAATCGCGGTGTACATCCGCTGCATGACGGTACTCGAGCCGACCATGCCGTGGAACTCCGATGCGCCGCGTAACGCATCGAGGTCGGCGCGCGCGCGTCGCTGGGCGAGCACGCGGTCGACACGGATGACGAGGTGTTCGAGATCAAGCGGCTTTGTCAGGAAATCGTCGGCGCCCTTCTTCAACGCCTCAACCGCCTGCGGCACCGAGCCGAACGCAGTGATGAGTACGATACCGGGGCTGCCGGGCTGCGCGCGCAGCGACTCGAGCAATTCCATGCCATTGCCGTCGGGCAACCTGAGATCGCTGATCACGATGTCACACTCGTTGCTGGACAGGTACAGTCGCGCGGCCTTGACGCCGGGCGCGGTCTCGACCGTGTAGCCGTGCTCGGCGAGTTCGTCCGCGAGTAGCTGCCGCAGCGCGTCGTCGTCCTCGACAATCAGGATCGTGGCGTACTCAGCCATCGTTACGGAACCTCATCTCGAAGGCCGCGCCGCCGAGGTCTTCGCTGCGGTACACGATGAGTTCGGCGCGATGGTCGGCGGCAACGCCGAGGACAATCGCAAGGCCGAGCCCGCTGCCCTCGCCGGGCGGTTTCGTCGTAAAGAATGGGTCAAACATGCGCTCGCGCACCGCTTCGTCGATGCCCGGACCCGAATCCTCGACGAACAGCGCGGGGTCACCTTGTTGCAGCCGCCAACCGATCCGCACCGTGCCGCCCGGGGCCGCCTGCGCCGCGTTGCGTAGCAGGTGACCGAGCGCCTCGCGCAAGCGTCCAAAGTCCGCGCGCTGCACCCGAGCGTCACCATCCGGAAGCTGCACGTCCACGCGCGTGCCCTCGGCGCGGCACCGCTCGCGCGTGTCGGTGGCTGCGAGCGATACCAGCTGCCGCAGCGAGACGTCGGCGAGCGCCGCATGACTGGCGCGCCCAAAACCAAGCAACTGTCGAATCACCGACGACATCCGATCAACCGCGGTACGGATGCCAATTGAGATATTGCCGTACTGCGTGCCGGGCTCGGCAATGCGCGCAAGCCGCTGCGCATGCGCATCGACAACCGCGAGCGGCGTGCCGAGTTCGTGCGCGACGCCGGAGGCTAGCCGTCCGACCATCGCGTATTTGGCTCTCTCGCGCAGGCGCGCTTCGAGCTTCTCTTGTTGCTCGCGTTTGGCAGCGAGGTCGGCGTCTTTTTCGATTATCGCCTCGAGCATGCCGTTGAATCGTGTCGCGAGCTGGCGCAACTCGCCTGGGCCGCGCTCTTCCGCGCGCACGGAACTGTCGCCCGCGGCGACCGCATCCATCGTGTGCTTCAGCGACTGCAGCGGGCGGCCAATCGCGAGGTAGTGGCCGACGTACACGAGGACGCCGAACAGCATCGCGCCCATGAGGAGCAGCCACACACCATTGCGTCGCAGCTGCGCGAGATAGGTGCGCATCGCGCCGGCGTCTCGGGTGACCTCGAGCAGGCCGATGACCTGGCCGCTTGTCGCGTACAGCGGCACGAAGTACGAGTACAGTTCGCGTCCGTCCACCGATGATGCGTACTCCCCACCCGCCTCTTGCGTCGCGGATTCTGCAGCCGCGCGGCGCGGTTGCCGAAGCGCAGGGTCCTGGTCCGCGGCCGCGACGAGTTCCCCTTTATCGTCATAGACGTACACGCCGTACACGCGGCCGGTGCTGTACGCGGACCACAGGGCGAGATCGAGCTCCCGGTCGCTGCGGCTCTGCAATGAGCGGCTCATCGGTGCTTGCAGGGTGCGCGCGATAAGCTCGATGTCTTCCTGCATACGGTCTTCGATGCGCTCTTCGAGCGCCTGCACCACGAGTAGCCCAAGCGCGAACGCGACCAGCAGGGGCAACGAGACGAGGACGATCAGGACCAGCCGGATGCCGATGTTGTGCATAGGAACCAGCGTAGCGCGGGCCTGCGCATGTGCCGATTTGGCAAAAACCCTATTTGGGGCCGGAAAAAGCGGGGTTTTTCCCCCGCCCTTTTCAGTCGTGTGCCAGATTGTCCCAGCCCGTCCAAAGGTCGACGCTGGACACACTGACCGCGAGAGGCTTGCCCCTCAAGGCTTTTCGCCGTGCACCGGGTTCTGGCATAGGCCTTGCATCTATGTCAGCACACTCAACTTTACCTTGAAGGAGGTATACCAATGCATCTGACAAAAGCACTGGCAGCACTAAGCGCCGGGTCGCTTCTGTTGATCGGGCACTCGACACTCGCCTACGCACAGGATGATCCGTATACGGACGACACACGCGACGAGCAGTCGACCGAAACCACCGAGCAGGACACGCAGGATGACACCTGGTCGAGCGACACTGAGACCACGGCCGATGCCGACGTGGACATGCAGGATGATTCCGATGTCGAGTCCGACTCGACGATGGACACGTATGCCCAGAACGAGGATGACGAGTTCAGCGCCGACGTTGATGTCGATGCGGACGTCGATTCGAGCACTGAGTCGAGCACTGACTCTTCGAGTTCGGAGTCCGATGCGGACATGTATGCGCAGTCTGACGACGATGAGTTCAGCGCCGACGTTGATGTCGACTCGGATACAGAGTCTTCAGACACGTCTTCTGACGCGT
>CAYXYM010000158.1:0-3822 GCA_964469285.1 uncultured Gammaproteobacteria bacterium
TCAACGGCGCGGCGGAGGTGCTCACCAACGTCGAGGTGGTCGCGCCGGCGAACGAGCGCGTCGTCGTTGATTCGACGCCTGGCTCGCTCGGTACTTACGCGTACGTCGGCAACATCGAGCCAGCGGATCACGCGCGCTTCACCGCGATTATCGACCCGGGTCTTCCCAGTTGGCTCGCGGCGACGCTCGCGGACCAGGTGCCTGCGTTGTTTGCCTTTTTCGAGGAGCGCACCGGACACGTGCTCACCCATCGGCCGGTCGTACTGTTCAGTTTCGTGCCGGGCCGCGGCGCTGACTTGAACGGCGGTGTGCTCGAGAATCTCGTCCATCTGCGAGCGACTGGCGATCAATGGCACGACGACAACCCATGGGCCGTGCGCGAGGCACTGCGAATCATCGCGCACGAGTCTGCGCACCTATGGAATGACGATTTCCGCCCGGGTTCGCCGCCGTGGATGCACGAGGGTGCCGCCGAGGCGTTCGCGGACGAGGCTCTGCACGCGAGCGGCGTGATGGATGCGAACGCGCGTGCCACGGCGTACGAGCGCGCGCTGAACGGTTGCATTGCCGGCCAGCGCCGGCATTACACCTGCGGCCAAGTCGCGGCCTGGTGGACCGGGCTCGCCGTCTCGGACGCGGACCCGGGCGCCGACCTGTTCACGTTCTGGGGTGCGCTCGCGACCCGCGCCGCGGCCAGCGACGGGCGTTACGGGACCGACGATTATTTTGCCGAACTCGAAATGTTCGGCGTCCCCGCTGATGCGGCCGCGCAGCTGCGCGCCTTCACCGAGCGGTCCGACGATTTCGGGTCCGCGGTAACTGCGGGCGTCGCACGGTACGGCGTCGTGGTCGCGCGCGACGACTCGGCCGCCGACCCCGGCGCACGGCTCGCCGCGAGTGCCGAATTTCTGATGGCGCTGCTCGCCGGCAACTGCCGCGGCGCATACGGTTTCTACACGCGCGATAATGCGCTTGAACTCGCCGGAATCGACGATTGCGGTACTGCGCGAGATGGTATGGTCATCGACGCGCTCGGTGGTGAGGCGCTCGATGCGCCTGACTACGCAGCGGCGCGTGCCGTCGTCTCGCAATGCGCGGACCATGGCCGGGTCACGGCCGGGCCCACCGAATTCACGTGCCCCGCGGAGCTTCCGCCGTTACGCGGCTACTGGACCATCACCGGAGATTCCTAATGAGATTTATATTTGTAGCCGTTGCACTTTCGCTCGCCCCCGCGGCATTGGCGCAGGACCTCAAGGACACGCTTGCCCCCGCAATCGATTCGGTGATGCCGCGGGTGATCGAATGGCGACGCGACATCCACCGCCACCCGGAGGTTTCTAACCGCGAGGAGCGCACCGCCGCGCTCGTCGCCGCACACTTGCGCGATCTAGGCCTCGAGGTCACGACCGGCGTCGCGCATCACGGCGTCGTTGGAATGCTTCGCGGCGGTCGGCCAGGGCCGGTGGTTGCGTTGCGTGCGGACATGGATGCGCTGCCCGTCACCGAAGCGACGGGGCTGCCATTCGCGTCTGTGAACGACGGCGTAATGCACGCGTGCGGACACGACGCGCACACCGCGATGCTGATGGGCGCCGCCGTCGTGCTGGCCGGCGCGCGCGATCGGCTCGCGGGCACGGTCATGTTTGTGTTCCAGCCGGCGGAGGAGGGTCCGCCGCCGGGTGAGGAAGGTGGCGCGAGTTTGATGGTGAAGGAAGGACTGCTCGCCGGTGACGATGCGCCGGAGGCGATTTTTGGTCTGCACGTGTATCCGTATCCGGTGGGCAACCTCTACCACAAGACCGAGGGCTTCCTCGCCGCGTCGGATCGCATGAAGATCACCGTGCGCGGTCGGCAGACGCACGGTTCGCAGCCGTGGGCCGGCATCGATCCCGTCACGATTTCCGCGCAGCTGGTGCTCGCGCTGCAGACGATTCCGAGCCGGCAGCTCGACGTCACGGTCGCACCCGCAGTCGTTACGGTCGGCAGCATCAACGGCGGTACGCGCTGGAACATCATTCCCGACGAGGTCGTGCTTGAGGGCACGATCCGCACCTATGACGCGCCGATGCGAGAGGATCTGATTGCGCGCCTGCGCCGCACGGTGGCAAACGTTGCCGAGGCCTCGGGTGCGACCGCGGAAGTGGAGATCGAGCAGAATGCGCCCGTGACCTGGAACGATCCTGCGCTCACGCGCCGCATGCTGCCGACGCTCGCGTGGGCGGCCGGCGACGACAAGGTCACCGAGGGCCGCGCGCAAACCGTCGCGGAGGATTTTGCGTATTTCCAGGAAGAGATTCCCGGGATGTATTTCTTGCTAGGCGTGAACGCAGCGGGGCTCGGCGCGGGCGAAGCCGCGCCGAACCACTCACCGGAATTTCACGTGAACGAGGACGCCCTGGTTACGGGCGTGCGCGCTTTGACCGGCCTTGCGATCGATTACCTGCAGGCGCCCGAGTAGCACCGCGTCCGCGCGGCTTGGACGGCTGCGGCCGCTGGCGCGGGGCGCCGCGCGGCTTGAACAGCGGTTCCGGCCGGATCGAGCGGTCGACTTCGTAGCCGGCGATCTCGACTTTCGGAATGTCGCGGCGCAGTACGCGTTCGATGTCGCGCAGCAGTTTCAGCTCGTCAACGCAGACTAACGAGACCGCGACGCCCTCGCGGCCCGCGCGACCCGTGCGGCCGATGCGGTGCACGTAGTCCTCGGGCACGGTCGGCAACTCGAAGTTGACGACATGCGGTAGCAGGTCGATGTCGAGGCCGCGCGACGCGACGTCGGTCGCCACCAGAACGCGCACCTTGCCGCACTTGAAATCACTCAGCGCGCGTGTGCGCGCCGCCTGGCTCTTGTTGCCGTGGATCGCATCGGCGCGCAGTCCGTCTTGGACCAGCTGGCGCGCGAGGCGGTCGGCGCCATGCTTGGTGCGCGTGAAGACCAGTACCTGCTTCCAGTTACCATCGCCGATCAGCCACGACAGCAGTTCCTGCTTGCGGCTCTTGTCGACGGGATGCACGACTTGCGTGATCGCCTCGACGGCCGTGTTGCGTGCGGCGACTTCGATCGACTGCGGATTGTGCAACAGTGAGTTCGCAAGCGACCGGATTTCGTCAGAGAACGTCGCCGAGAACAGCAGGTTCTGACGCGCGCGCGGGAGCAACGCGATGATTTTCTTGATGTCCCGGATGAACCCCATGTCGAGCATGCGGTCCGCCTCGTCGAGCACAAGAATCTCGACCTGAGACAGGTCGAGCGTGCGCTGGTTCACATGATCGAGCAGGCGGCCCGGGGTTGCGACGACGATGTCGACGCCCTGGCGCAGGGAAGAGATCTGCGGGTTGATGCTCACGCCGCCGAAAATCGCGGTGGCCTTGAGCGGCATCCCCTTGCCGTAGGTGCGGACACTGTCCATCACCTGCAGGCAGAGTTCACGCGTCGGTGTCAGCACGAGCGCGCGTACCTTGCGGCGGCCGCCGGTCGGCGCGGAGGCCTGCAGCCGCTGCAGCATCGGCAGCGTAAAGCCGGCAGTCTTGCCGGTGCCGGTCTGCGCGGCGGCCATGAGGTCGCGGCCTTCGAGGACGACAGGAATTGCAGCGGCCTGGATTGGGGTCGGCGTCGTGTAGCCCTTGTCGGACACAGTACGGCACAACGCGGCCGTCAGGCCGAGAGATTCAAAAGACATTCAGGTAACTCCCAGACGCCTGCGCACGGTTTTACCGTGACCGGTCCGTGCAAGCCATCAGCTTGGTTTGGATGATTGTTCGGGGCAGGCCGGGATGGATCACCGCGAAGGGCTGGCAAAGACCGGAGTGCCAGCGGCGCGC
>CAYXYM010000159.1:0-5795 GCA_964469285.1 uncultured Gammaproteobacteria bacterium
GACGAGCCGGGTGGGTTGAGCGCTGCCGGAGGCCGCTTGTATATCGCCGACACCAATAATCACCAGGTGCGGGTCTTTGACCTCAAAGACGGCAGCCTTTCTTTGATGGATTTGCAGTGGTGATGGAGATTGATGAGCCGCTGGTCCGCCGCCTGACGGCAGTCGGCATCTGGATGCTGGCCGTCAACGGCATGATTGGCGCCGGCATCTTCGGCGTCCCGGCGGGCGCGGCCGCGCTCGCAGGCGCGTGGAGCCCGCTGGTGTTCGTGGCGTGCGCCGTGTTGCTCGGCGCGGTGATCCTCTGTTTTGCAGAGCTCGCCGGCCATTTCCGCGGCACCGGCGGCCCGATTCTGTACGCGCGCACTGCCTTCGGCCCGTTCGCGGGATTCCAGACCGGCTGGGCTTTTTATATCGCGCGCGTGACGGCGTTCGCCGCGAACATCAACCTGCTCGTCGCTTCCGTTGGCTTCTTCTGGGCGGATGCTGCGGAAGGCGTGGGGCGTGTGTCGCTGCTCGTGCTCGTCGTCGGCCTGCTGACGTGGGTGAACGTCGTCGGTATCCGCCAGGCCGTCCGCGCAATCGGCGTGCTGACCGTACTGAAATTCCTGCCGCTGGTAATGTTGGTCGCCGTCGGCCTCACGTCGCTGACACCCAGCGCGTTCGGTATCGGCGCGTCGGCGCCGCTTGCGCTGAGCTTCGGTCAGGCCGCGTTGTTGGTCGTGTACGCGTTCGTCGGCTGGGAATCGGCCGTCGTTCCGGCGGGCGAAACGCGCGACCCGGCGCGCGACATCCCGCGCGGCTTGCTGTGGGCGCTCGCCGTCGTCACCGTGCTGTATGTGCTGGTGCAGGCGGTCAGCGTGGCCGTCCACCCCGACCTCGCCGGCTCGACCTCCGGTCGCGCGTTGATCGAGGTTGGCGCCGAGTTGCTCGGGCCGGCAGGTGCGCTGATTCTTACCATCGGCGTCGTGGTGTCGGTCGCGGGCAACTCTGCGAGCAGCATGCTGACGTCGCCGCGCATGACCTACACGCTCGCGCGCGACAATACGATGCCCGCGTGGTTCGCGCGCGTACACGGCGAATACAAAACCCCTGCAAATTCCATTGTCTTCTTCGGCGCACTCGCGCTCGTGCTCGCACTGTGGGGTTCGTTCATTTGGCTCGCGGCGATGAGCGCGCTCGTGCGCGTCCTGATTTACATGGTGTGTATCGGCGCGATGCCGCGGTTGCGCGCTCGCTTCGGCAGCGCAACGGCCTACCGAGTCCCCGGCGGCTGGGCCGTGCCAGTACTGGCGTTTGCGGTGTGCGGTTTGCTGCTGACACAGGTCAGCGCCGTGTCGGTCGGTGTCACTGCGGCATTCGCGGCGCTCGGCGCCCTGCAATTCTGGTTTGTCCGTCGCGTAGGTTCTCGCTGATGCGCGCAGCCATCGCTCTGTTTTTGTTGTTCGCCTTCGCGCCCGCCATGGCCGACGAGGGGCCGTATCGGTTCCCGGACGTCGAGCGCGTCGTCGCGTTTGGTGACGTTCATGGGGCATACGACGAACTTGTCGCGGTTTTACGGTCGACGGGGGTCGTCGACGACCAGTTGCAGTGGCAGGGCGGGACGACACACCTCGTGTCGACCGGCGATCTCATCGACCGCGGTGACGACGGGCGCGCTGTCATAGCGCTCCTGATGCGCTTGCAGCGCGAGGCGCCGGCGTCGGGCGGCGCGGTCCATGTATTACTCGGCAACCATGAAGTCATGAATCTGGTCGGGGACCTGCGCTACGTCAGTGCAGGTGACTATGCGGCGTTCGGTGGCGACGAAGCGCGGCGCGCGGCGTTTGCAGCGGACGGCGAATTGGGCGAGTGGTTGCTTGAGCGCCCGGTGATGATCGTCGTCGGGGAGACCGCGTTTGTGCACGGCGGCGTCTCGGACGCACTCGTCGGCCTGAGCCTGGACGAGATCAACAGTTCGTTTCGTGCGTCTCTAGACGCGGCGATCGCGACGCCATCGGTCGAGCCGACCGGCTTCCCGTTCGACGCCGATGGCCCACTCTGGTACCGCGGGAACTCGCTCTGTCATCCGTACACGGAATCGACGGCGCTCGATGCAATCCTCTCGAAGATCGGTGCGCGGCGCATCGCAGTCGGGCACACGGTTACGTCGGACCACCGCATCACGACGCGCGCAGAAGGGCGGGTGGTTCGCATCGACACCGGCATGAACCACGAGGCGTACGGAGGTACCCCGTCGGCGCTCGTCATCGAAGACGGCGTGCTTTCGGCGCACTACGTGGACACCGGCCGCGCAGCGCTGGAGGCCGAGCCGAATCGGGTTTGGGACCGCCCGTACGGAATGAGCGATGAAGCAATTGAGGCGTTCCTGCGCGATGCGCCAATCGTTTCGATCGAGGAGATAGGCACCGGCGTGACGCGTCCGCTGCGCGTGACCCTTGACGACGGTGAACGACGGCTGCACGCGGTGTTCAAATCGGTGGACACGGACCCGCGGTTGCAGCATCTCAGGCGCTGGCCGCGTGCCGCCGAGTTCGCTGACCGCTTCGTGTACGACTTGGTCGCTTACCGGCTCGACCGGCTGCTTGGTCTCGAAATGACGCCGGTGTCGGTGTTGCGCGAAATCGACGGCAAGGCCGGCGCGTTGACTTACTGGCTAGAGGACACGTTCAGCGAGAACGAGCGACGCGAGCGGCAGCTTGCGTTCACCGGCCACTGCGCACTGGCGCCGCAGTACTCGCTGATGAACGCGTTCCACGTGTTGGTGTACAACGTCGACCCGAACCTCGGTAACTTCCTCTATGACGCCGACTGGCGCCTATGGCTAATCGATCACAGCCGCGCGTTCGGCACGCGCCGCGCTGCCCCGAGCATGATCCGGCGGGCCCGCATCGAAGTAACGCCGGAACTGGATGCGGCGCTCGCGAGGCTCACGCCGGAGAGCCTCCAGGAACTGGAGGAATACCTGCATCCGCGTCAGATTGAAGCGCTTCTTGCGCGTGCGCGGATGCTGCGTGGGGCTCGGTGAATTGTGGGAGGCCGCCGACACCGTGGGCCAACGAGAACTGTGTGCGCACGCTCAATCCACCAAAGTCAGTCGCGACGACCTCGATGCGGAGCATGCCCTGTTCACCGGCAGGGGGCCGGAGTGTGAAAGTCTGGTTGTACGAGTCGAATTGAATCCATGCCGGTAGCGGTCCACCCCCGGCAAGCGCTGCCCGGTAGATCAGCGTGTCGCCTGGGTCCGGGTCCAGAAAGGCCTGGTCCGGTACGCTGAAGACGAGCAATTGATCGGCCGGCGCGTACACGTTTGGCAGCGGCGTCCGTCGAACCGGCGGCCGATTCTCGAGTCGGTGCCGAATTTCGGCATGGTGATGTCTGCCGATGGCGACGCCGAGGCCGAGCAATACTGCCGCGAGGGCGAGGTTGATCGCAATGATTGCGCCCACTTCAAACGCCAATACCTGGGCGGTCACCATGATCAGAGACGCGTACACCAGGTCGCCAAAGCGCCAGAAAAACGTATCGATGGTGGTTTTACCGACGTATTTTTCCTCGCGGCTAACCGGCAAATAGAGCGTGTGGTTCGTGGTGCCGTGCACAGAGTAGTTCACACCGTTTTCGGCAATCATCATCACGCGAACCAGCGCAAAAACAGGAACCATCGCAATCAACGCATAATTCGCGATCATCACAAGCGGCAATACGAGGATTGCGCCGCGGATCCCGAACCAGCGGAACAGGCGCGACACGATGAACAATTGCAGTAACAGCTGTAGCGCGGTCACCCACGTGTAGTAGTCGCCCCAGAATCGTGCGAAAAGTGCGCCCTTTTCACCTGCGCCGTCGGCGACGAGTCCGGCCACATGATGGTCTACGAACGTCGCGAGGATGTAGCCGCCGGTACTGTTCACACAGTTCAACAGCAAGACGAACAGCGCGATCAACAGCAGATATCGGCTGCGCGACACGACCCGGAATCCGCCGAGGACTTCGGCGATATTGTGCGAGCCGGCTTGCACTTCATCAGCACCGCTGCTCGCCGACTCGGGTGGCACGCTGCGCTCTGCGCGGCGGCTGATTAGCGCGACCGTCGCGAGCAAGACCGCGGCGAGAAGCATCAGCCCAGAAACGCCGAGCAATGGCAGCAGTCGCCCTGCGACCTGGCTGCCCGTCGCAGCGCCGAGCGCAGCGCCGATCATAATGACCACAAAAAGCCGTTGGCCCGCCTTGATGTTGAAAAGGTCTGCCGCGAACGCCCAGAACTGTGCGACGACCATTACGCTGTAGACACCGACCCAGATGTAGAACGGGGTGGCCACCGGCACGCCGATCGCGACCATCGCCGAGAAAATCAGCATGTTCGTTACGAAGAAGGCGGCAATCCAACGCAGGATGTCGCCCTTTTTGCCGCTCGAGTCCAGTTTGTCGAACAGCATTTTGTAAAGCGGAACGAGGAATATGAGCGTGAGCGCGACCGCGCCGGTGGCATAGGCGCGCAGCTCAGGGGATCCTTCTGCGAGTATCAGCGCGTCGCGTAGCGGCCGAAGCAAGTAGTACCCGTGCATGAGCAGGAATACCTGCGACAGCATCAACAGGATCGAGCGTCCCTCGCCGGGGCGGACCGACGTCACGATGCACAGAAGGCGCTCAAAAAAGGAGAACCGTGTACGAATCATGGTTGCTCCGAGGCGTAGATGGCCACCAGTGAATCGTCGCGACGAATCGCGGTCTCCTTGGCCTGCGTTGTCCGCTCGTATCGCATCCCGATTTTCTCCGCCACGCGTATCGAAGCGCTATTGTCGGGGTCAATGACCGCAACCAGCCGGGTCAGGTCCATCTCGCGTGCGGCAAATGCTACGAGCGCGCGACCGGCTTCCGGAGCATAGCCGCGACCCCAGTACGCTTTCCATACCCACCAGCCGAGTTCATATTCGCCGGATGTATCGAGCGGCTGGATGCCCGCGACGCCGATGATTTCCGTGCCCCCACGCATCACCAGCGGTCCCATGCAGACACCATGTTCGGCGAGTTGCCTCGCCTGGCGCTGCAGGAATTCATCGACCTCGTCGGCGGACCATGCGCGGCCATGCGTGAGATGCCGCATCATGTCGCCGTCGGCGACCATTTGTTCGAGTGCCGGCCGGTCACCGGGCTGCCATGCACGGATTTCCAGGCGTTCCGTCGACACCGCAAAATGATCGGGCTTGCGCATCGCGTGATTATATAGTCGACTCAATAGCATGAGGTTGTTCGTCTACTTGCTCGTCCTCGCGCTCGCGGCGTGCGCGGCGCCGTCCCCGGCGCCCCGCGTGACGGTCGAGCGATTGCCGTCCGGCGACTGGCGCGCGACCTGGCAGACTGCAGAGCCCATCCAAACGTTGAAGTTCGTGCGCCCTGCGCATTACCTGCGCGAGCGCGAGTGGCGAGTCGTCACGCCGGGTTACACGATTGCGCGTGACGGCGACGCGCAGGTCGTGCATCGTTCGGAGGGGGCGGCGGCGTCCGCCGAGTTGGTGCTTGAGTTCCCCGTGAATACCGAGTTCATGCCGCGCGATTACGAGTTATTCAACGTATTCAGCGACGGGAGCACGGCGATTTATACCGGACACTTTTTTGCGGCGGTCAATGGCGCGGCGGATCCGATCACCGCGGTCAGCGTGGTCGAGCCGATCGGCGAACGCGTGGTGATCGACGCGGAGCCCGGACCACTCGGCACCTATGCGTATGTCGGCACCATCGAGCCGGTCGACCACGCACGCGTCGCCACGATCATCGATCCGGGGCTCCCTGATTGG
>CAYXYM010000160.1:0-8035 GCA_964469285.1 uncultured Gammaproteobacteria bacterium
ATCATCGCGTTGTACTTTCACCGTCGCGCACCGGTCAGCGCGAACCCCACCACGATTTCGAAGCTCAACACGCTCGCGCAGACCGCGTGCGTCGTACTCATCGTTTATGGCGCGGCGTTCGGCACGAACCGCGTGCTGGTCGATAGCTGGATCGCCGTCACACTGCTGACAACCGTGTTCAGCGGCCTGCTGTACTTATGGCTGTGGGCGCGCCGTGAGACGCAGCTCCACGGCACTGCCTGATGGTCGTCCAGCTTCCGCTCGGCGTCGGCCTGCCCGACAGCGCGGTCTTCGCCGCTTACCACGCCGGCCCGAACGCGGGCGCAGTCGCGGCCGTCGCCGGGGTGGAACCGGTGCTGTTTCTGGTCGGTGGTGCCGGGGTCGGCAAGACGCATCTGCTGCAGGCTGCCTGCGCGGCGGCTGCCAGCGCGGGGCGGCGCGCGGCTCTGCTCCCGCTCGCACAGCACGCGACGCTCGATCCCGCGGTCATCGACGGTTGGGAAACCTTCGATCTGGTGTGCATCGATGACGTCGGCGCAGTCGCAGGCGACGATGCCTGGGAACGCGCGCTGTTCGGCCTCTACAACGCGCTGCGTGCGCGCGGGGGACGCTGGCTCGCAGCGGGCACGGATGTGCCGGGCGCACTCCGCTTCAAGCTCGCGGACCTCGCTTCGCGCCTGGCCGCGGGTCCCGTGTTCGTGTTGCAGCCACTCGACGACGACGGACGCGTCGCGGCGCTCGCGCTGCGCGCGCACCAGCGCGGGTTTGAGTTACCGGAAGAAGTCGCGCGCTATTTGCTGAAGCGAGCGTCGCGCGACATGAACACCCTTTATAGCGTGCTCGACGAACTGGACCGCGCGTCGCTGTCGCAGCAGCGTAAGGTCACCATCCCGTTGCTGAAAACCATCCTCGAAAAATAAATCAATCGCGGCGCGAAGGCGCCGCTCCCACATTTGCGGGCTGCAATGCTTTGGTGCGGTAAAAACTCGCGGCAAACGCACCCACGCTCGCCGCAATCTGTGACCACGCGATGAGGCTTCCACCGCCACTCGCGTACGCCCCGGCGATGCCGCCCGCGAAGTACACGAGTGCGAGCAAATTGAACCAGAAGTAGCTGCGCGGTCGGTCGTACAGCAGGCCACGCAGCGGCAGCAGTAGCGGACCGGCCGTGATGAAGATCAGCATCGCGTTCGGCGCCCACCATGCCATCTGGCCGAAAAACAGCACCGCCCAGCAAAGCAACACGAGTGCATGCAACACGCCGGATGGTGGTGCCTTCAAAAAAATCATTTAAGTTTCACCGCCGCTTCCGCCACGCGCTTGCCCAGCGCGCGCGCGAGTTGCTTCTCGCGGTCGGTCAGCCGCGGCGTGCGTTCGTCGCGCGCGAGGTGCGAAGCGCCGTACGGTCCGCCGCCGCCATCGGTCTCTGACACGTTCGGTTCTGCGTACGGGATTCCGACGACGAGCATGCCGTGGTGCAACAACGGCAACATCATCGTGAGCAGCGTCGATTCTTGGCCGCCATGTGGCGAGCTTGTCGACGTGAACACCGCACCCGGCTTCCCGGTAAGGTCACCCGACACCCACAGCGCGGAGGTCGTGTCGAGAAAGTGCTTCATCGGCGCAGCCATGTTGCCGAACCGCGTCGGGCTACCGACCAGCAAGCCCGCGCATTCGCGCAGGTCAGCGAGTGTCGCGTACGGCGGTCCGTCGTCAGGCACCGCCGGCTCGACCGCTTCGGTGACCGGCGACACCGGCGGGACGGTGCGCACGCGCGCCGTACAGCCCGTGACGGATTCGACGCCGCGCGCCGCTTCACGCGCGAGCGCCGCCGTCGCGCCGTGCCGGCTGTAGTACACCACCAAAACGTCGGTCACAGAATCTCCAAGACGCGCTCGGGCGGACGGCCGATAATCGCGCGCTGTCCGTTGACGACGATGGGACGCTCGATGAGCACGGGGTGTTCGACCATCACGTCAATCACAGCCGCGTCGTCGAGCGACGGATCGTCGAGCCTGAGCGCGCGGTACGCGTCTTCACCCTTGCGCAGGAGCTCGCGCGGTCGCCGGTTTAGCGCGCGCAGGAGCCAGGTCAGGGTCTCCGCGTCCGGCGGGTCGTTGAGATACTCGATGATCGTCGGCTCAATGCCTCGATTCTGAAGCAGGGACAGGGTTTCACGGGATTTCGAGCAGCGGGGATTGTGGAAAATCGTCACGTTCATGGCCGAAGTCTAGGGGATTGTTCGAAACCGTGCGCGCCGTCACAGTTTCGTAAAGGAATGCTGCGTAAGCTGCGGTTTTCCCGTGCACTTTCGGCTTGACCGTCCCAAAAGTTGGGTGTAGTGTCGGGTGTCTATCACACAGAACTTGTTGGATTGGAGAGAACTTATGTCTACGGTCACCCTGAAGAGCCTGCTCGCGGTTTCCGCACTGGCGCTGGTCATGACCGGCTGCGCGACTCGTGAGCCGGAACCTGTTGAACCGGCCGGCCCGACCGCCGCAGAAATTGAAGCCGAGCGTGCCCGTGCCGCCGCGGAAGAAGCGCGTCGTGCCGATCAGGCCGCGATGGCAGAAGCGCGTCGTCTGCTCGCTGAAGCGCAAACGTTCACGAACCTCAATTCGGACCAGCAGGGTCGCCTGCGTGGCGCCGAGCGCGCGATCAGCAACGGCGAGGGGCGCAATGCGCTCGACTCGCTGAAGCGTCTGATCTCGGAGCTCGAAGCAGCACGCACGACCTACACCGTGATGCGTGGCGACAGCCTGTGGCGTATCTCGGGCAAGTCGGAAGTCTATGGCAATCCCTATCAGTGGCCGCTGATTTACAAAGCGAACACCGACAAGATCCAGGACGCCGACCTGATTCATCCGAACCAGAACCTCAACATCACGACGCACCCGCGCCAGGGTGCCGTCGATATGGCCGTCGAGCACGCACGTAATCGCGGCGCGTGGGAAATCGGCCGGACCGAGGATTCGGATCGCGCCTATCTCGGCAAGTAGGATCTCTGCGTCAAATCAAGCCCCGCTCCGGCGGGGCTTTTTTTTGCGGTGATTACCCGATGGCCGTGGGCGCTGTCTTTTCGGACGATGAATCAATGTATAAAAAACTAGCCATCGTCATCACGATCAACGCGGTCGTGATGTTTCTAATCATGTTCGTGAACTTGTGGTCGGCGAGCCATTTTCATGTGAACGTGAACCGAGTCTATATGGCGCTGTTGATGGTCGCGCCGATGTTACTTTTGATGGTTTTCGTGATGCGGTCCATGTACGAGCGCAAGGCCATCAATGGCGCGATTCAGGCGGTCTGCATCGTCGCGATCGTCGCGTTGATCGCCGCCATACGCACGCAGGCCGGGGTCGACGACCAGCAGTTCCTGCGATCCATGATTCCGCATCATTCGAGCGCCATCACCATGTGCGAGGAGGCCGCAATCACTGACCCAGAAATACTCACACTGTGCGACGAAATCGTTCAGGCACAGAAAGAAGAAATCGCGGAGATGGAGCAGATACTCGCGCGGCTTAGCCGTTGAACCACCGGCGGCGCAGCCACAACGCCGCGCTGACCAGCGCGATCAACACCGGGACTTCGACGAGCGGGCCAACGACCGTCGCGAATGCGACCGGGGAACCGATGCCGAACACCGCGATTGCGACCGCGATTGCCAGCTCAAAGTTGTTTCCCGACGCGGTGAATGCGAGGCTCGTGCTGCGCTCATAGTCGGCGCCGACTTTCCACGCAAGCCAGAAGCTCGTGAAAAACATCAACACGAAATACAGCGCGAGCGGCGCCGCGATCAACAACACGTCCGGCAATCGGTCCAGCAGGTCGCGCTGCAGCGCGAACATCACCACGATAGTGAACAGGAGCGCGTACAGCGTGAACGGACTGACGCGCGGGACGAACACGGATTCGTACCACTCACGGCCGCGGTGCGCAATGAGTACCCGTCGTGAGAAGTAGCCCGCCGCGAACGGGATCCCGAGGTAGATCAGAACGCTCTTCACGACCGCGAGCGTCTCGATGTCGACGACCTGACCTTCGAGTCCGAACCATTGCGGTAACACGGTGATAAAAAACCATGCATACACGCCGTAGGTGACGATCTGGAACAGCGAGTTGAACGCAACGAGGCCCGCGCCGTACTCCGCGCTGCCGCGTGCGAGCTGGTTCCAGACCAGCACCATCGCGATACAACGCGCGATACCGACGAGAATCAGGCCGGTCATATAGTGCGGGTGGTCGTGCAGGAAAATGATTGCGACCGCGAACATCAAGAACGGACCGACGATCCAGTTCAGGAACAACGAGAGCCCCAGCACGCGTCGGTCGGCGAAGACTTCTGGCAGGAGCTCGTAGCGCACGCGCGCGAGCGGCGGGTACATCATCACGATGAGCCCGGTGGCGATCAGCAGGTTCGTGGTTCCGACTTCGAACAGCGCGAGGTGGGAGGGGAGGTCTGGCACGAAACGGCCGAGCGCCACGCCCGCGGCCATCGCGACGAAAATCCAGACCGTCAACCAGCGATCGAGAAAGCTCATGCCTCTAGCGACATGATGAATACACGGATTTCGTCGCGCACGCGTCGGTAATGCGCAAGCGCAGTCTCTTCATCGGCGGCGCCGCGGGCAAGCGCCGGGGGATCTTCGAACGAGCGGTGCCGCTTCGGTACGGGACGCGGAAAAATTGGACAGGCCTCGGCAGCCGCATCGCAGACGGTCACGACCAGGTCGAGCGGAATGTCGAGCAGCTCATCGACATGTTTCGAGCGGTGGCTCGAGAGGTCGACACCCACTTCGGCCATCACACGCACCGCGCGCGGGTCGACACCGTGCGGCGCGACGCCGGCTGAGTAGACGGTGAAGTCGTCGGCGCGTAAATACCGCGCCCAACCCTCGGCCATCTGGCTACGGCACGCGTTGCCGGTACACAGGAACAGAATCGATTTCATTCGCGGACCGAGAAATCGTCCGCGTGGGGGTCGTCGGCAGGCTCGACTTGGACCGCGTCGACGCGCGCGAGGCGCGGGCCCTTGTGCAGCCACGCGACCAGCGCGTCGACCGCGGCATCGTCGCCGTGTGCGACGACTTCGACGCTGCCGTCGGCGCGGTTCAACGCCCACCCGGTCACGCCGACACGCAGCGCTTCCCTCTGCGCCGAACCACGGAACCAGACGCCCTGAACGCGGCCGGTCACGATGCAGCGCACCGTTTTCACGTGCGTAGCCGGTAGCCGGTCTTGAAAATCCACCACACGGCCGTGAGGCACACGAGCAAGAACACGCCGACCATCGAAATGCTGAACACGACGCTCACATCGGAGATGCCGTACAGGCTCCAGCGGAAGCCGTTGATCAAGTACACCACCGGATTGAACAGCGTCAGCGTGTGCCACGGCTCGGGCAGCATGTCGATCGAGTAGAACGCGCCACCGAGGAAAGTCAACGGCGTCACGATCATCATCGGAATCACCTGCAGCTTCTCGAAGCCGTCGGCCCACACGCCAATCAGGAAGCCGAACAAACTGAACGCGAACGCGGTCAGCGTCAGGAACGCGAACGTCCAGAATGGGTGCGCGATATCGTAGTCGACGAACAAACGGGCGACGATGAGAATCAGCACACCGAGGATGATCGATTTAGAGGCAGCGGCCCCGACAAAACCGATCACGATTTCGAGGGTCGAGATGGGCGCGGACAGGATTTCGTAGATTGTCCCGGTGAATTTCGGAAAATAAATGCCGAATGACGCGTTCGAGATGCTCTCGTTCAGCAGCGACAGCATCACGAGCCCGGGAATGATGTAAGCGCCGTAGCTGACGCCCTCGATGGGCCCCATGCGTGCGCCAATGGCCGCCCCGAACACGACGAAGTACAACGACGTGGACAGCACCGGCGACAGGATGCTTTGCATCAGCGTGCGGCCGGCGCGCGCCATCTCGAAGTAGTAAATCGCACGGATCGCGTAAACGTTCATCGGCGCTCCGTCACCAGGTCCACGAAGATTTCCTCAAGCGAACTCTGCCGCGACTTGAGGTCCTTGAATTCGACGCCCGCGCGACCGAGCTCGCGCAAAAGCTCGGCGATACCCGTGTCCTCGCGCTGCGCGTCAAAGGTAAACACGAGCTCGTGCCCGTCATCCGCAAGCTCGAGCCCGAAGCTGGCCACGGATTCCGGGACGCGCGTGATGGGCTGGTGCAGTGCGATGCGCAGCTGCTTGCGGCCGAGCTTGTGCATCAGCACCGCTTTGTCGTCGACGAGGATCAGGCGACCGTTGTTGATTACGCCAATGCGGTCGGCCATCTCTTCCGCCTCGGCGATGTAATGCGTCGTGAGGATGATGGTGACACCCGTCGCGCGCATCGCGCGGACCATGTCCCACATGTCGCGCCGGAGCTCTACGTCAACGCCCGCGGTCGGCTCGTCCAGGAACAGTATGGTCGGCTCGTGCGACAGCGCCTTTGCGATCATCACGCGCCGCTTCATGCCGCCGGAAAGCTCCATGATCCGTGCGTTGCGCTTGTCCCACAGCGACAGCTGGCGAAGCAGTTTCTCGAGATACGCGTGGTTTTTCGGCAGGCCGAACAGACCGCGGCTGAAGTTCACGGTCGCCCACACCGTCTCAAACGCGTTCGTCGTGAGTTCCTGTGGCACGAGCCCGATTTTTGCGCGCGCGGCGCGGTAGTCGGTGATTACGTCGTGGCCGTCGGCGGTAATCGTGCCGGTCGTCGGTTTCACGATGCCGCAAATGATGCTGATCAGCGTTGTCTTGCCCGCGCCGTTCGGCCCAAGCAGCGCGAAAATCTCGCCGCGGCGGATGTCGAGGTCGATGCCGTGCAGCGCAGTCAGTCCGGACGCGTAGCGCTTCGTAAGCTGCTTGACGGAGATGATGCTCATTCGCGGAACCACTTCGCCGACAGCGCGCTGAGCACCTTGTCAGGGTAGGTGCGGCGACCATGGCTGCCGTTGTAGCGCGCAAGCGCGCCAGGGAGATTACCCTGTTCGCGGTCGAGGTATACGCGCAGGATGGTACAGCCCATGCGCAGGTTCAGCGCCGGGTCGAACAGGTTTGCGTGCTCGGTGTCGAGCTCGTCTAGCCAGAACGACATGATTTGCATCAGGCCTTGCGCGCCGGCACGCGATACCGCGTAGCGGTCGAAGCCGCTCTCGATGTCGATGACCGCGAGCACGAGTTCGGGTGGCAGGTCGACGCGCGTTGCTTCGCGGTGGATGAGTTTCAAAAGCTCGAGGCGCTCGGTAGCGTCGGGCACGCGCGGTGCGAGCCGCTGCGACATGTCGAGCAGCCACACCTCGGCCTCGAAGCGGTCCTCGAAGCTGTCGGCGGTCGTGATGGCCTGCGCGAGAATCGCGCGCAGTTCCGGGTCGGGCGCGGGCTGCGCACCGACGGAGCCCGCGAGCGCAACCGCGCTAACAGCTGCGCAAATGAGCGATGATCTCATCGCACGGAACCTGCGTCGGGTCGGTATCGCGCCGGCCCTTGTATTCGAACGCGCCGGCGTCGAGGCCTTTCTCGCCGACGACGATGCGGTGCGGGATGCCGATCAGCTCCATTTCAGCGAACATCACGCCGGGGCGCGCGCCGCGGTCGTCCAAGAGCACCTCGAATCCGGCTTCGGTGAGTTCGCGGTACAACGCATCGGCGGCATCGCGGACGCGCTCGGATTTGTGCGCGTTCATCGGCAAAATCGCGACCTGGAAGGGTGCGATCGGATCTGGCCAGATGATGCCCTTGTCGTCGTGGTTCTGCTCGATGGCCGCCGCGACGATGCGCGACACGCCGATGCCGTAGCAGCCCATGATGACCGGAATCTCGTTGCCGTCCTCGGCGACGACGGTCGCGCCGAGCTTCTCGCTGTAGTTCGTGCCGAGCTGGAAGATGTGGCCGACCTCGATGCCGCGCGCGATGGAGAGCGTGCCCTTGCCGTCGGGGCTCGGGTCACCCGCGACGACCTGGCGCAGGTCGGCGACGGTCGGTAACGGCAGGTCGCGCTCGAAATTCACGCCCGTGTAGTG
>CAYXYM010000161.1:0-3334 GCA_964469285.1 uncultured Gammaproteobacteria bacterium
GTACTGATGAGTTGGCGTTCGCAGGTTTGCACGTCGTCGACGGCGCCGGCCAGTTCGCGGTTCCCGGCTTGTGGGACATGCATACGCATTCCCTGAAAATTTCGCCGCAATACCAGCACCCGTTGTTCATCGCCAACGGCGTCACGGGCGTCCGAGAAATGTGGGGCTGCCTGGCCGCGCCGGATAGCTTTCTCGCCTGCCGAGACGACATCGCGCGATGGACAGACGCGTTGGACGCAGGCGGCGGTCTCGCTCCCCGATACATCATCCAGAGCGGATTCGCGATCAACGGGGACGAAACGAGCGTGCCGAGCTCTGCGCCTGAATTTTTTCGGGCGCGGAACGGGGACGATGTTGCGAAGCTCGCCGCGTTCTATGCCGCAGCGGGCGTCCATTCGCTGAAGACGTACTCCAAGCTGTCGCCTGAGGCCTATCATGAACTCGCCCAGGAGGCGCGTGCCCACTCGCTCATGTTGGCTGGGCACCGTCCGATTCGCGTATCGCTGGCAGCGACGCTCGCTGCCGGCCAGGCAAGCATCGAGCACCCGCGCCTGTTCCTGTTCGAATGCTTTCGTGATGCGGCGGCCTTCCGGGCGCTGCCGGATCCTGTCGCCGCGTACAACACTGCGTTGAAAACGCGCCTTATTGATGAGCACGACGCAACGCTGTGTGCGTCGCTCATGGATGCGATGGCAGCCTCGGAAACATGGTGGACGCCGACGCTACAGGTGGTCCGTATGAATGCCCTGGCTGGAGACCCAGCGTTCCGTGACGATTCGCGGCGCCGGTACATTCCGTTCTTTTTCGACGCCATGGTTTGGGGCCCGGACGCAGATAGGGCCGCCGCTAGAAGCGTAAACGAGAGCCGTAACGTCGACGCGCAAATTTATGCATTGGCGTTGACTCATGTCGGCCAGGCGAACGCGGCCGGCGTGAAGATTCTCGCGGGGACCGACGCCGGCGACACCTACGTGTTTCCAGGCTCCGGCATCCATGACGAGCTCACCGCACTGGTCGCTGCCGGCCTGACTCCGGCGGAGGCCCTTCGTGCCGCGACAATCGACGCGGCGCGGTTCAGTGATCGCGCCCAGGACTTCGGATCGTTAGACGAGGGGAAGGTCGCGGACTTCCTGCTGCTCAACGACAATCCACTCGATGACATCCGCAACACGCGGGCGCTGTCCGGGCTTTTCTTCAACGGGCGATATTTCGATAGGGATGCTTTGGACCGACTGCTTGCATTCGCGGAGGATCAGGCCGGCAGCATTCACCTCAACGCTCACCTGCTCTGGGATGCGGTCGGCAGCCCGATTATGCGGGCGCAGCTGGCGGATTAGGGATTTCTCGCTGAATCGAAGTCCGGGTAAGATTCGGGCATGTTTGAATCCCTGAAGCGGTTCGGGCGTGCGCTACGCCATAAACTCAAACGCACGGACGCTGAAGATCACGACGGCTTCCGGCTTTTCCGCTACCGCGGAGATGACGGTGCGTTCGACTACGAGCGCTACCGCCAGATCCAGACCGAGGGCAACAAGAAAAAGCTTGAGAAGGTCTGGGCGGTCGAGGAGAACATCGCGTTTCTCGCCGAGTACATTCGCGGACGCGTTTCCGCGCCGCAATTCGGGCTTTGCCACGGAACGCGACGCGGCAAGGAGCAGGAGTGGTTTCGCAAGTATCTCGGCGGTGACGTCCTGGGTACCGAGATTTCCGACACCGCGACCCAGTTCCCGCACACCATCCAGTGGGATTTCCATGAAGTGAAGCCGGAGTGGGTCGACGCGGTCGATTTCATCTACAGCAACTCGCTCGATCACAGCTACGACCCGAAAAAGGCGCTCGATGCGTGGATGCGTTGCGTGCGACCCGGCGGCGTCTGTCTACTCGAACACACCTCGCGCCACGAGCATGCGACGGAGTTGGACCCATTCGGTGCCAGCATCGACGAGATGCCGGGGCTCATCGCCATTTGGGGCGAAGGCCGTTACCGCGTGGATGAGATTCTTGATGCGCCGGTGGCCGCGCCGTCCGTCCGTTACTGTCGCTACCTTGTTCTCGTTAGGTCTTGAGCAACTAAATAAACCCGAACATCGGCGGGAACACGACCACCACGATGGCCGCCCATCCCGAGTACACCGGTAGGTAGTTGGTCTGCCACCGCTCGAGCGCTGCGAACGGACTCTGACCGCGCAGGAACTGTGTGTACAGCACCGCGGACCACACGAGGTTGACCAGCAGGATCAGGTTCATGCCAAGCGCCGCGACGCGGTTCGGGCTGAAACCGAACTCGGAGATGCGCGCGGAGATTGCCCAGAGTGCGACGGCGTCGGCCAGCAGCGCGCATACGACCAGCGTGACCTGGATCCAGTCGAAGGTTGAAGGGCGCGCGTGCGGGTCGCGTGCCGAGATTGAATACAGCAACAGCGCTAGCACCACGACCAATAGCATATCGAACCCGATCAGCACTTCGCGGTCGAGTACGATGCCGCGGCCCGTGAAGACCATCGCGCCAAGGAAAGCAAGCAGCACCAATGTGAACATTGGCGTGAACAGCCGTGTCAGCACTGGCGCCATGTTCTCGACCACGCTCTGCTTTGCTTCGACCAGCCAGGCCCCGACGACGATCGCGCCCATCGCGCCGCACGGAATCAGCCAGGCCTGGATGAAGTGCTCAATCTCAATGCCGATTGCGTAGAAGACCATCGCGGTGAACGCGGTCAGCAAGCCGCCGCCGAGCGCGATGAGCACGAAGTAAATGAACAGCTCGCCCGAGAAGCGGATGAAGTCCATGCGCCCGGCGACCTCAGACCATCGGCTGCCCGCATACGCGATGCCGACCAATAGCCAGAGCGCGATCGGCAGGTGTAGCGCCGATAGCCCGAGCGTCGAACTCGTGTCGGCGATTGGGTACGCGTTTGTGAACCCCGCCGCTGCGGCGAAGCCGGTGACCAGCCAGCCCAGCCGACGCGGCGGGAGGTCGCCGCGCTTCCACACGAAATACGCGGCCAGGAACGGCAGCACGAACAGCGACAGGTTGAGCGCGTAGAACACGCCGCCACCCTCGGCGTCGGGATCAAGCGGGATGCCAAACAACCCCGGGATCTTGATCGCGATTGCAGCAGCGAACGCGAAGCCGAACGAGACTATACCGTCGGTCTGAGAACCCGGGTCGCGCGCCGCACTGTCGGTCGGTAGCACGAGTTGTTTCCAAAGGCGTTCCGAGTGCTCGCGCGCGAACTCGCGCGACAGGCTGTCGAGGTCGCCGATGCGCTTTACCGCGACGAGAAACGCCTCGTCATCGTCAAGGCCCGAATCGGTCAACATCGAAATCTGCTCG
>CAYXYM010000162.1:0-3155 GCA_964469285.1 uncultured Gammaproteobacteria bacterium
GAACAAGAAGCTTCAGGTTGCGAAACGCAAGCAGAAGCAGATTCAGATTAAGGAAGTGAAGTTTAGACCAGGGACGGAAGAGGGGGACTACCAGGTAAAACTGCGCAACCTGGTACGGTTCCTCACGGAGGGCGACAAGGCTAAGGTGACTTTACGTTTCCGCGGCCGCGAGATGATGCACCAGGACCTCGGGCGAAAACTTCTGCAGCGTGTGGAAGTGGACCTTGCGGAACTGGCCACCGTCGAACAACACCCGCGCCTGGAAGGGCGTCAGATGGTCATGGTGTTGAGCCCCAAGAAAAAATAAGAAGTCCGGCAGCGTGGTGTTCACGCAGTGCCGACGCGCATCACAAATAGCGGAGTAATAGAGATGTCGAAGTTGAAAACCAATCGCGGAGCCGCAAAGCGGTTCAAGGCGACAAAGAACGGGTTCAAGCGGGGGTCATCGCACCGCCGCCACATCCTGACCAAGAAAAGCACCAAGCGTAAGCGTCAGCTGCGCGCGCCGAGCATGATCGCGAAGAGCGACGTGAAGTCGGTTCGCCAGATGCTGCCGCACGCGTAAGCCGGAGGAAACGACATGGCACGAGTAAAACGTGGTGTGATCGCCGGCGCGCGACACAAGAAAATCCTGAAGAAGGCGAAGGGCTACTACGGCGCCCGCAGCCGCGTCTATCGCGTCGCGAAACAGGCGGTCATCAAGGCCGGCCAATACGCGTACCGCGACCGTCGCGTGAAGAATCGTGAGTTCCGCGCCCTGTGGATTGCCCGCATCAACGCGGGTGCGCGCGAGAACGGCCTTTCGTACAGTCGGATGATGAACGGCCTGAAGCTGGCCGGCATCGAAGTCGACCGCAAGGTTCTCGCGGACATCGCGGTGTTCGACAAGCCCGGCTTTGCCGCGCTCGCCGAGCAGGCCAAGGCGAAACTGCCGGCCTGACCCCGCGCGGTCGTTTGTTTGATCGAAGGGGGAAAAGGGCCGAATCCTTTTCCCCCTTTTTCTTTACTTGGGGGCAAGACACGTAGTGAAAACGCTCGACGAGTTGATTGCCGCAGCACTCGCGGCCATCGCCGCGGCTGAAAACGCCGCGTCGCTGGATGCCGTGCGCGTGCAGTATCTCGGCAAAAAGGGCGTACTGACGGAGCGTATGAAGCAACTCGGCAAGCTGTCGGCCGATGAACGCCCGGCCGCGGGCCAGGCGATCAACGACGCCAAGGCGCGTGTGCAGCAGGCACTGAATACGCGCGGCGACGAACTTGCACGCGCGGCGCTCAACCTCAAGCTCGCCGCGGAGACCATCGACGTCACGGCCGACGGCCGCGGCGAACGCTCCGGCGGCTACCACCCCGTTGCGCGCACGCTCGACCGAATCGTGCGCCTGTTCGAGACCGCGGGATTCGCGGTCGCCGAAGGGCCCGAGGTCGAGGACGAGTTCCACAATTTCACCGCGCTGAACATTCCGGAGCACCATCCTGCGCGCGCGCTGCACGACACGTTCTATTTCGCCGACGGTCGCGTGCTGCGCACGCATACGTCGCCGGTACAAATCCGCGCGATGCAGAACGGCAACGCACCGCTGCGGATCATCGCGCCAGGACGTGTGTACCGCTGCGATTCCGACGTCACGCATACGCCGATGTTCCATCAGGTCGAGGGGCTCGTCGTCGACGAGGGCGTGAGCATGGCGGATTTGAAAGGCACGCTCGAGCGCTTCATGCGCCAGTTCTTTGAGCGCGATGATTTGCCGGTGCTGTTCCGCCCATCCTATTTTCCGTTCACGGAACCGTCGGCCGAAGTCGACGTACAGTGCGTGCACTGCAGCGGTGACGGCTGCCGCGTGTGCAAAGACACGGGGTGGCTCGAGGTGCTTGGGTGCGGCATGGTGCATCCGGCTGTGCTCGAGGGGGTGGGCATCGACAGCGAGCGCTACACCGGCTACGCGTTCGGCATGGGCGTCGAGCGGTTCGCAATGTTGCGTTACGGCGTCGCCGACCTTCGGTATTTCTTCGAAAACGACCTGCGCTTCCTGGGGCAGTTCCGATGAAGCTCAGCGCGAATTGGTTGCGCAATTTCGCCGATCCCAGCGTCGACAACGCCGAACTCGCGCGCCGCCTCACGATGGCAGGCCTCATGGTCGATGCGGTGACACCGGCAGGGCCGCCGCTGACGGGCATCATTGCCGGACGCGTCGTGACCTGCTCGCCGCACCCGGACGCCGACAAGCTCAGCGTCTGCGAGGTCGACACCGGCAACGCGCGCCACACGATTGTCTGCGGCGCATCGAACGCACGCGCGGGCCTCGTTGCGCCGGTGGCATTGCCGGGCACGGTACTGCCGGACGGCACCAGAATCGAAGCCGCGGAACTGCGCAGCGTGCGCTCGAACGGCATGCTGTGCTCGGGCCGCGAACTCGAGCTGTCGGACGACCACGAAGGTTTGCTCGAGTTGCCGGCGGACACGAAACCAGGCGCCGCGGTCGCAACGGTCCTCGCGCTCGCCGACGAGGTATTCGAATTTGATCTGACGCCGAACCGTGGCGACTGCCTGAGCGCACTCGGCATCGCGCGCGACGTCGCTGCGCTGTTCGATTTGCCGAAGCCCGGATTCGATCACAACGCCGTGGCCGCGACGCACAAGGATACGTTGAAAGTCGCTATCGACGACGCCAAAGATTGTGGTGTGTACTGCGGCCGCATCGTACGCGGCGTCGACGCGATGCGCGTAAGCCCGGTGTGGTTGCAGGAGCGACTGCGGCGTAGCGGTATCCGCCCGCGCGGCGTTGCCGTCGACGTCGCGGCATTCGTGATGCTCGAAACGGGTCAGCCGCTGCATCTATTTGACCTGGCGAAGCTCGATGGCGGCATTCGCGTGCGTCGCGCGAAGAAGGGTGAAGCGCTCACGCTGCTGGACGGTACCGACGTGTTGCTGGACGGCGAAGTGCTCGTGATCGCAGACAGCAAGCACGCCGTCGCGATGGCGGGCGTGATGGGAGGCGAGGCGTCCGCGGTCGGCGATAACACGCGCGATGTCTTCATCGAGAGCGCGTGGTTCGATCCGCGCGTGATCGCGGGGCGCGCGCGCCGCTTCGCATTGCACACGGATGCGTCGCACAGGTACGAGCGCGGCGTCGATCCGACGCTCGCGCCGCAGGCAA
>CAYXYM010000163.1:0-2623 GCA_964469285.1 uncultured Gammaproteobacteria bacterium
CGACGGTGATCGAGGACAGTCTTGCCGACCGCCGCTTTGCCGCGTGGTTGATTGGTGGGTTCGCAGCGGCCGCCTTGCTGCTCGCGGCAATCGGTCTTTACGGGACCCTGGCGTACTCCGTGCGCCAGACGGTGCGCGAGATCGGCGTCAGGCTCGCGCTCGGCGCGCGGCGCGCGGATGTCATGCGTGGCGTGCTCAGGCACGGCATGGTGCTCGCGGGCATCGGTGCACTTGCCGGGCTGATGGTTGCCGTCATCGGCGCACGCGTCCTCGAGTCATTCGTGTTCGGCGTGAGCGCGCGCGACCCGGCGGCCCTCGCCGCGATAGTCGCGCTGATGCTCGCGGTCGCATTGGCGGCGAGCGCCATTCCCGCCTGGCGGGCGACCCAAGTGAACCCGATGGAGGCGTTGCGGGATGAATGACCTTCGTTATGCGTTCCGTCAGCTGACCCAGCGACCGTTGCTCACCGCGGTCATCGTCTTGACGCTCGCGTTCGGCATCGGCGCGAACGCGGCGATGTTCTCGTTGTTCCACCAGGTGCTGTTACGACCATTGCCGGTCAATGCCCCTGGCGAACTCGTGAACATCGGTTCGCCGGGACCGAAGCAGGGCTCGGTGTCGTGCGGCAATGCTGGCGGCTGCGACTACGTATTCAGTTATCCGATGCTGAAAGACCTCGAGCGCGAGCAGACAGTGTTCACGGGCCTCGCCGCACATCGCGGCTTCGGCGCGAACATCGCGGTCGACGGCGTCGCCGCATCGGGTCAGGGCATCGTGGTCTCGGGCGATTATTTCAACGTGCTGCAATTGACGCCGGCGTTCGGCCGGCTGCTCGGACCGCAGGACAACGCGCAGGTCGGCGAAGGCCGTGTCGCGGTGCTGAGTTACGACTATTGGCAGAACACGATGGGTGGTGACCGTAGCGTGCTTGGCAAGACGCTGATCGTGAACGGGCAGTCGCTCGAAATCGTCGGCGTTGCGCCGGATGGCTTTAACGGCACGACGATCGGCCAGCGCCCACAGGTGTTCGTGCCGATGACCCTGCGTAACGAGATGGAGCCGTATTTCCCGGCCTCGATGGACAACAGGCAGTCTTACTGGCTGTACCTGTTCGCGCGCCTGAAACCTGGCGTCACGCTCGATCAGGCCGAGCGCGCGATCAACGTCCCGTATCGCGCAATTATGAACGAAATCGAAGCACCGCTGAATTCTGGGATGGGGCCTGAATCGTTCGAACGCTTCAAGCAACGCACACTCGAACTCGAACCCGGTGCGCGCGGCCAGAGCAGTACGCCCGACGACGCGCGGCTACCGCTCACGCTGCTGCTCGGCGTGACCGCGCTCGTGCTCGTGATTGCGTGCGTCAACATCGCCAACCTGTTGCTCGCACGCGGCGCGGCGCGCGCCGGCGAGATGGCCGTGCGCGCGTCAATCGGTGCGAGCCGCTGGCAGATGGTGCGTCAATTATTGACCGAGGCAGGCTTGTTGGGGGCCGTCGGCGGCGCGCTCAGCCTGCCAGTCGCCGTCGGGACGCTCGCGTTGATCGCACGCCTGATGCCGGGCGATCCCTCGAACACGATGTCGACGAATCTCAGCGCGCCGGTCGTCCTCTTCACGCTCGGCGTCGCAATCGCGACCGTCATTATTTTCGGCTTGCTGCCTGCCGTGCAGGCGACGCGCGTCGCGCCCGGCGCTGTGCTGAAGGGGCAGGCAGGGCAATCGGGTGGTGGCCGTACGATGACGCGTTTCCGCGCCGTGCTCGCCACCGCGCAGGTCGCGTTCTCGATGCTGCTGCTCGTGCTCGCGGGCCTGTTCACGCAGAGCCTCGCGAACGTGAGCCGCGTCGATCTCGGCATGCAGGTCCAGTCTGTCGCGACGTTCTCGATTGCGCCGATTCTGAGCGGTTATGCGCCCGCGCGATCGCGCGCGTTGTTCGAGCGTCTCGACGAAGAGCTCGCGGCGATTCCCGGCGTTGCGAGCGTCGCATCGTCGATGGTACCGGTGGTCGCGGGCGACAACTGGGGCAACAACGTGTCCGTCGAAGGTTTCGAGGCCGCGCCCGACGTGCAGGTCGTGTCGCCGTCGTTCAACGCCGTCTCGCCGGGTTTCTTCCGGACGCTTGAGATTCCATTGCTCGCCGGCCGGGACTTCGCTGACGCGGACACCACCGGGCGACCACAGGTCGCCATCGTGAACCAGACATTCGCGCGTACGTTCGGGCTCAACGACCAGGCGGTCGGCAAGCGCATGGCGCGGGGTTCCGGCAGTGAACTCGACATTGAGATCGTCGGCGTGGTGCGGGACGCGAAGTACAGCGACGTGAAGCAGGAAGTGCCGCCGCAGTTCTTCTTGCCGCACAAGCAGAACGCAGGGCTCGGCTTCATGAATTTCTACTTGCGCACGAATCTCGCGCCCGAGGAGATTCTCGCGGCCATTCCTCGCGTCGTCGCCGCTCTCGACCCGAACCTGCCGGTCAATGGGCTCGCGACGATGCCGGACGTGATTCGCGACAACGTATTCATGGATCGACTCATTGGCATGCTCTCCAGCGGCTTCGCCGTGCTTGCAACGCTGCTCGCGGCCATCGGCCTATACGGCGTGCTGTCGTACTCGGTGTCGCAGC
>CAYXYM010000164.1:0-2600 GCA_964469285.1 uncultured Gammaproteobacteria bacterium
TCCAGCGTCTGATCCCCGGCGCGACGCTCGTGGGTTGCTCGGGCTTCGGCGACTCCATCATCAAGCACATGGGATGATTCGCGTTCTCCTGGTTGACGACCACCGTCTCGTACGCGCGAGTCTGCGCTCGGTGCTCGATGCGGCCGATGGTCTCGAGGTGGTCGGCGAATCCGCAAGCGGGGAGGACGCGCTCGCGCGCGCTCGCGTTGACCAGCCCGACGTTATTCTGATGGACGTGAATATGCCCGGCATCGGCGGGCTGGAGGCGACGCGTAAGCTGTGCGCAGCCGCGCCTGATACGCGTGTGATTGCGTTGACCGCGCACCGCGACGACCCGTACCCCGCGCAGATGCTCGACGCCGGTGCATCGGGTTACCTGACCAAGGATTGCGAACCCGGCGAGCTCGTCGATGCGATTCGGCGTGTCGCCGCCGGCGAGACGTGGATCGAGGGCGCCGTCGCGCGGCGCATTGCGGGCGCGAAGCTCGCGGGGAAGCCGGGCGAGACGCCGTTCGACGCGTTGTCGGCCCGCGAAATGCAGGTGTTGCAAATGGTTACGCAGGGGCACGCCACCAAGGACATCGCCGAGGCGTTGCAGTTGAGCCCGAAGACCGTCGCGACCTATCGCTACCGCCTTTACGAAAAACTCGGCGTTGCCAACGACGTGGAGCTCACGCGCTTCGCGATGCGCCACGGCGTCGGGTAGCGTGTTCGACCCCGACTGCCGCCGGTGTCCGCGGCTCGCGCGCTTCCTCGACGAGGTGAAGGTTGCGCACCCCGCGTACCACTGTCGGCCGGTAGCGCCGTTCGGTGATGCGACTGCGCGCGTACTTGTGGTCGGGCTGGCGCCCGGCCTGCATGGTGCGAACGCGACCGGGCGCCCGTTCACGGGGGACCATGCGGGCCTCCTCCTTTATGAAACGCTGCATCGACACGGTCTCGCTTCGGCACCGGTGTCGACCGCGGCCGACGATGGCCTCGTGCTTGAAGGCTGTCGCATCACGAACGCGGTCAAATGCTTACCGCCGCAGAACAAGCCGACCGGCTCTGAAGTGCGTACGTGCAATGCTTTTCTCGCACGCGAAATCGCGGCGTCGGATGATGCGCGCGTAATCGTTGCGCTCGGTCGTATCGCGCATGACGCCGTGTTGCGAGCGCTCGGCCTCAAAGCGCGCGAGGCGGTCTTCGGGCACGGTGCCGAGCACGCGCTGCCGGACGGGCGACTGCTCATCGATTCGTATCACTGCAGTCGCTACAACACACAGACGCGGCGGTTGACACCGGCCATGTTCGACGCGGTGTTCGCGCGCGCGGTCGCGCTGGCGGCATGAGCGACTCGCCGCGTCCGGAATTTGACCCGGCGGCGTTCCTGAAAACGCTGTCGCGCGGGCCGGGCGTATATCGCATGCTCGACGGGGACGGCAAGGTGTTGTACGTCGGCAAGGCGCGAAACCTGAAACGCCGAGTCACAAGCTATTTCCGGAAGCGCCACGACTCGGCCAAGACGCACGCGTTGATGGCGCACACCGAAAGCGTCGAAGTCACGCTGACGCGGACCGAGACCGAGGCGCTGATTCTCGAGAACAACCAGATCAAGCATTACCAGCCGCGCTACAACGTATTGTTGCGCGACGACAAAAGCTACCCGTGGATTTACGTATCGACGTCGCACGACTTCCCGCGGCTCGTGTTCCACCGGGGCGGCAAGCGCGCGCGTGGTCGGTACTTCGGCCCGTTTCCGAGCGCACCTGCGGTACGGGAGACAATCCAGCACTTGCAGAAGCTGTTCCAGCTCCGGAACTGCGAGGATGCGGACTTCGCGAACCGCAGCCGACCGTGCCTGCAGTACCAGATCAAGCGCTGCTCGGCACCGTGCGTCGGTTTGATCACGAGCGATGATTACAAGCGCGACGTCGACCACGCATTGATGTTTCTCGAGGGTCGGAACGAACAGGTCGTTGGTGCGCTGATCGAACGCATGGAAGCCACTGCCGCTACGCAGGACTTCGAGCGCGCCGCGCGGTTCCGCGACCAGATTGCGCACCTCCGGCAGGCGCAGGAGCGTCAGTGGGTATCGAATGCGGGTGGCGACCTCGACGTGATTGCGGTACGCGCGGAGGGCGGACAGGCCGTGGTCGCCGCCCTGTTCGTACGGTCTGGTCGAACGTTGGGCCACCGAACCTATCGGCCGAAAATCAGCGAAGGCACGACCGAGGAGGAACTCGCCGGTGCATTTGTCGCACAGTATTACCTCGGGCGCGAGGCGCCAGCGGAAATCATCGTATCGCATGATTTCGCCGACCGTGAGTTGCTCGAGCAGGCGTTGACGCTCGCGCACGGCGCGCGCGTGCGCCTGCGCACACGCGTTCGATCAGAGCGCAAGCGCTGGCTCGAACTCGCGAAGGAAAATGCCGCCTACGGGCTTTCCGCGCAGCTCGCGAGTGACCAGGTCATGCACGAGCGGCTTGCTGCGTTGTGCACTGCGCTAGGCATGGGCGGCCCGCTGACGCGCATCGAGTGCTTTGACGTCAGCCACACGATGGGCGACGAGACCGTTGCCTCGTGCGTCGTACTCGACGCGAGCGGCGAGCGCCGGGACC
>CAYXYM010000165.1:0-2596 GCA_964469285.1 uncultured Gammaproteobacteria bacterium
AAGTCCGTTTTTCTCGGCGGCGTCGATCAGCGAGCGCAGCGCCCCGACGTTCGCGTTCGGCTTTGCGAGGAACTCATCGACGGCGGTAAGGAACGCCTCGGGCGGCTGCGCGCCCGACAACACGTCGGTCAGAACCTGGCGGATGTCACTCATTGGGCGGCTTCGACTTTCACGACGATGACCGTGGTGTTGTCGCGCGCACGACGCGACAACGCGAGGTCGACCAACGCACGCGCCGGGTCAGACTGCGCGTCATCGGCGAGCAGCTCGCCGATCTCGGCGGTATCGACTTCCTTGTACAGGCCGTCACTGCAAATCATCAACGTATCCCCAGGCAACAACTCGAACAGTTCGACGTCTACGAATAACACATTCGCAGCGCCGACCGCGCGTGTAATCAAATTCGCTTGCGGGTGGCGTTCTGCTTCCTCGCGCGACAACACCCCCTGGCTCACGAGCTGCTCGACCATCGCGTGGTCCTGAGTGAGCTGTGACAGCCCGTCGCCGCGACGATGGCGGTACACGCGGCTGTCTCCCGCCCACAGTGCCGCGAGGTGCTGCCCGCGAATGACTATCGCCGCCGCGGTACAGCCGATGGTCCGTTTGTGCTCGACTTCGGCGAGCTCGCGCAGCGCCGTATTCGAGGCGACCAGTGCGTCGTCGACGGCGTCGATGGCGAGCGACATTCGGTCTGACAGCTCAAGCGCCTCGAGGCGCGCCACGACGAGCTGGCTCGCGCGATCGCCGGCCGAATGGCCGCCCATACCGTCGGCCACAGCCCAGAGCCCACGCTCCGGCTTGGCCAGCATGCTGTCCTCGTTAATCTTGCGCACCGCACCAACATCGGTGCAGGCAAAGGAACGCCAAGTCAGAGAACCGTGCGCGCCGCTTTTATAGTCCATACCCGTGTCATTCTAGGGCCGCAGTCTGGCTAATATATAAAGAAAGTGTCCCGCCCGCCACGGCGTATTGATTTTCGGGCGGTCAAACGGGTACTGTCGCCGCACAGACTCCGGGTTTAACTCATTACAAGGGGCGGGAAAATGGGGGAGCAGCAGGGGATGCGCGCCACGGGTCGGCGTGTTTCATATTTCGTCGCTGCCGCGATCGCGGTGGCGATAGGCACTGCCCATGCGCAGGCGCCGGAGGTGCCGCCGGCAGGGCAGCCCGGCGCGACGCAGCCCCGCGACCTGACGTCCCCGCTACCCGAGTTCCGCGAACCCTTCCGTATCGAAATCCCGCCGATGATCGAACGCCCGCTCGGCGTCGACGAGGGCGTGCGTATTTTCGTCACCGCATTCGAAGTGCGCGGCATTCTGCAGGACCCGAACGCGCCCGAACTCGGCGAGCAGGCGCGCGCGACCGTGCAGCGCGAATTCGAGAAAGCGCTTGAGCTCGTCGAGCAGCAACGACTCGAGCGCCAACAGCAGACCGAGGTCGGGGACGATGGCTTCACACCGGCCGAGCGCGAACGTGTCGTCGAGTTCATGAGTCGTTCGCTCACCGACATGACGCCCGACGAACGCGCGCAAGCGTACCAGGAACTCGTCGACGAATTGGGCGACGCCCGGCTCGAGCGCAACCAGGGTCTGACCATCGGTCAGATTCAGCAAGTCGCCGACGCGGTGACCGCGATCTACCAAGAAGCGGGTTACTTCCTCGCGCGCGCCGTCGTGCCCGCGCAAGAAGTTGTCGACGGTGTCGTCGTACTCCAAGTGCTCGAGGGTCGCGTCGGCAAAGCAGTCGCCGAGAACAATGAAAAGTACTCCGAGAAATTGCTCGTGGGTCCATTCTCCGGACTTGAGGGCGAACTGATTACGGTGCCGGCGATGGAGGACGCGCTGCTTGTGTTGTCCGACTACCCGGGTCTGCAGGCATTCGGCACTTTCCGTCCGGGTGAGGAAGTCGGCACCGCCGACATCGTGGTCAGCGTGCAGAACGAAGATGGGTACGCGTTCACGTCGCGCTTCGACAACCATGGTACCAATCTCACCGGCGAGTACCGCTTCGCGGTGACGATGGACGCAAACAATCCGCTTCGCCTCGGCGACCAGTTGCGCCTCACGGCGATGACGACGATGAAGCCTGACAACACGACGCTCTGGCAGGTTAACTATCGTGTACCGATGCGCAATCCGCGCAACCGCATCCTGTTCGACGCGTCGCGCAACGCATTCGACATCGCCGGCGCAACCGCGGCCGCCAACCTAAGTGGTCTGTCGACGAGCGCATCGGTTGGCTATGAGCGCGTGCTCACGCGCAGTCGCAACCTCAACTGGTATTTCCAGACCGACTTCGCACGCAAGCGCGGTGAGACATCCCGGGCCCTGGTAGGCATCGTCGGACAGGACGACCTCGCGGTCGTCGGCTTACAGGTTCGCTACGATCGGGTCATCGCCGAATCGAACGTAATCGAGTCCGCCTTCCTGCGTTTCGACCATGGCTTCGACGATCAATTCGGGGTGCCGTCGGACGACGACTTGCTTGACCCGGAGTTCGATCCGGAACCGAGCCGCGTCGGAACCGTACCGAGCTTCGACAAGATGTCGTTCGGTTACTCGCGACTGAAGGCAGTGACGCCGAACAACACCTTGCT
>CAYXYM010000166.1:0-5012 GCA_964469285.1 uncultured Gammaproteobacteria bacterium
ACGACATCGATGTCGTGATCCCGATCCCCGACACGAGCCGGACCAGCGCACTGCAGCTCGCGACCCTGCTTGGCGTGAAGTATCGCGAAGGCTTCGTGAAGAACCGCTACATCGGTCGCACCTTCATCATGCCGGGCCAGGCGATGCGCCAGAAATCCGTGCGCCAGAAGTTAAACGCAATCGATCTCGAGTTTCACGGTAAAAACGTGATGCTCGTTGATGACTCGATCGTGCGCGGCACGACGGCAAAGCAGATTATCCAGATGGCGCGCGAGGCAGGCGCGGAGAAGGTGTACTTTGCGTCGGCCGCGCCGCCCGTGCGCTACCCGAACGTGTACGGCATCGACATGCCGAGCGCATCGGAACTCATTGCGTCGGAACGCACAGAAGACGAAGTCGCCGAAATCATCGGCGCCGACCGGCTCGTGTTTCAGGATCTTGCCGACCTCGTCGATGCTGTTCGCCGCGGCAACCCGAACCTCGATGGCTTCGACACTTCGTGCTTCTCGGGTGAGTACGTGACGGGCAACGTGAGCGCCGAGTACCTCGAGCGCATCGACGCCGAGCGCAAGGACGAGGCCCGCGAGGCGTAACCGTCGCGGATGGTAAATGTGGGAGCGGCGCCTTTGCGCCGCGATATATGCGCTCAACATGCACGACGCCAGAAAAGACCTTTTAAAACGCTTTCAAACCGCCATCGCCCGCGTCCATGGCACCGCCGTCACCTGGGCGGCGCTGTCTCACCTCAATGGCACCTACGCACTCGCTGCGCTGGGCAAAGCCGCGCCGGCCATGGTTGCGGGTGCCCGCGCGGTGCCCACCCTCGAACTCACGCATTCATTCGTTGCTGCACCCCGAGGCTACGGTGACGCCGACCACCACGGCGGCCACCCGGTCCCCGACGACGCGAGCCTCGCGGCCGGCGCCGCCTTCGCCGCCTGGCTGCAATCGCTGCCAGCCGGTCTTCCGCTGATTGCGCTCGTTTCCGGCGGTGCCTCCGCGTGTGTCGAGCACCTGAAACCCGGCCACACGCTCGTCGATCTCGCCGCGCGCACGCGCGAACTGATCGCGTTCGGTGTCGACATTAAGGAAATCAACGAAGAGCGCGGCCGCTCGTCGCTACTGAAGCACGGCGGCGCGCGCGGGCTCGCAGGCGAGCGCGAAATTTTAGTGTGGGCATTGTCCGACGTGCCCGGCGACGATTTGTCGGTGGTCGGTTCGGGTCCATTCACGCCAATCGAAGCAAAAGCGCTTGCGACGAACGGTGACGCCGCGGATGCGGTCGGCGCGGATTATCCCGTTCAGAAGTTGTCCGGGGACGCGGTGAAGCAGGGTAGGCTAATTGCGCGTCAGCTGCGCGGCGCGAAGCGGGGCGTTTGGGTGTGGGGTGGGGAGACGACCGTGATGCTGCCGGCCGAACCCGGGTGCGGCGGTCGCGCGCAGCACCTCGCGCTGGCGGCCGCACTGGAGCTCGATGGCGTTGAAGGTATCTCGCTGCTGTCGGCGGGCACCGATGGCATCGATGGCAACAGCGACGACGCCGGCGCGTTGGTGGACGGCGGCACCACGGCACGGATGCGTGACGAAGGTATCGACCCGGCCGACGCGCTCGCGCGCGCCGACAGCAACTCCGCACTCGCCGCTGCCGGCGACCTCGTCTCCACCGGCCCGACCGGCACCAACGTCATGGACTTGGTGATAGCACTGAAGGCCTGAATCGGGCCTACAGCTTGGAGAGCTTCGCGCCCTCGGCGGTCACCCGCAGCACCGAGCCTTGCTCGTACCAATCACCGAGCACAATCCGCTGCGCAGGTTCGCCGTCGATCTCGAATTCATGCACCGCGGGCCGATGTGTGTGACCGTGAATCATGTGCTGTACACGATGCTCGCGCATGATCGCGGCGACCGCATCTGCATTCACGTCCATGATCGCCTCGGGCTTCATGCTGTTCTGGATTGCGCTCTCGTCGCGTGCGGACTTCGCGATCAACCGCCGTTCCGCGAGCGGCTTCGCGAGCATGCTGCGCTGCCACTCGGGGTTGCGCGCCATGGTGCGGAACTGCTGATACGCCGCGTCGTCGGTGCACAGGCTATCGCCGTGCATCAGCAGCGTCGGCGTTCCGTACAGGTCGACGACCTCGGCGTCATCCATCAACCGGGCGTTCGTCATCAACGCGAAGCGATCGCCAAGCAGGAAATCACGATTGCCGCGCATCACAGCCACCGGCACGGACCGCGACACATCCTGCAGCCGTGCGATGACGGCCTGGTGATGGGGGTCATCGTCGTCGTCGCCGATCCATGCCTCGAACAGGTCGCCGAGTATGTACAGCGCGTCGGCCTCGCTGGCCTCGCCCGCGAGGAACTCGAAGAACAGTCGCGTAATGGCGGGCCTGCTGGAATCGAGGTGCAGGTCCGAAACGAACAGCGTCGTCAAACGACCTCGACTCGCTCGATCTTGACGGTTTCCTTCGGGACATCGCGGTGCATGCCGGCGGTAACCGTCGGGACACTCGCGATTTTCTCGACGATGTCGTAGCCGTCGGTGACCTTTCCGAACACGGCGTAGCCCCAACCCTGCGGCGTGTCGGACGCGTTGTCGAGGAAATCGTTGTCTTTCAAGTTGATGAAGAACTGCGCGGTCGCGGAGTGCGGGTCGCTGGTGCGCGCCATCGCAATCGTGCCTTTTTCATTTGAGAGGCCGTTGTTCGCCTCGTTCTTGATCGGCGGCCGCGTCGGCTTCTGTTTCATCTGTTCATCGAATCCGCCGCCCTGGATCATGAAACCGGGAATCACGCGGTGGAAGATGGTGCCGTCGTAATAGCCGTCGTTCGCGTACGCGCAGAAATTGGAGACCGTGCCCGGCGCCTTGTCCTCGTCAAGTTCGAGCGTGATGACGCCCAGGTTCGTATGGACCTTAATCATTGCGTTGCCTCGAATTCGATGACGCGCATGCTGTGGACCAGCACGGGCTTTTGCGGAACTTCAGCGGGAAAGGGGCCGGCGGCGCCGGTTTCGATGGCGGCAATTTTCTCGAAAACGTCCATGCCTTCGACGACGCGACCGAACACCGCGTAGCCCCAGCGTCGGCGGTTTGGGTCGAGCTGCTCGTTGTCGCTAAGGTTCACGTACCACTGCGAGGTCGCCGTGTGCGCATCTTCCTGGCGCGCCATCGCGATCGTGCCTGTCGCGTTGGAGAGGCCGTTGCCCGACTCGTTCACGATCTCATCGCGCGTGGGCCGCGCTTTGAAATCGGTGTCATAGCCACCGCCCTGCACGACGAAGCCCGGGATTACGCGATGGATGATGGTGCCGTTGTAATGGCCGGCTGCGACATACTTCAGGAAATTGTCGACGGTGATCGGCGCCTTAGGGCGGTCGAGCTCGATCACCGCGCGGCCCTCCGAGGTCATGATCTCGACGGACGGGTAGGGCATCTGGGCAGACGCGGGCGCCGCGACGAGCGCGAGCAACAGCAGACAGAGGGATGATTTCATCGCCAAGATAATACTCCATTGAGTTAGAATTCGCCGATGCCGACTGTCACCCGATTCGCGCCCAGTCCGACCGGCCAGATCCACCTGGGCAACGCGCGCACGGCGCTGTTCAACTGGCTCGCAGCGCATCACGACGGCGGTAAGTTCCTGCTGCGTATCGAAGATACGGACGCCGCGCGCGAGATGACCGGCGCGACGGACGCGATTCTTGCAGACCTTAAGTGGCTCGGGCTCGTGTGGGACGATGAGGTTTTCCACCAGTCCCATCAGCGTGCGCGTCATTTAGACGCTGTCAAAGAACTGACCGAGAAAGGGCGCCTGTACCCGTGCTTTTGCAGCGAGCGCACGCTCGCGCTCGCGCGTCGCGCCCAGGAACGCGCCGGCAAGCCGCCGCGCTACCCAGGCACGTGCGCTGCGCTCGACTCCGAGACCGCCGCGGGCCGCGCGGCGGCCGGCGAGGCGCACACGCTGCGATTCCGGGTACCCCCTGGGCGCACTGTGTCGTTCGTCGACCGCGCGCACGGCGAGCAGCACTTCGCGACCGACGACATCGGTGACTTCGTCGTCACGCGCAGCGACGGTTCGCCCGCGTTCTTTTTCGTGAACGCGCTCGACGACGCCGCGCAGGGCGTTTCGCTCGTATTGCGCGGCGATGACCATCTGAGCAACACACCGCGCCAGCTGCTGATTCTCGAAGCACTCGGATGTGCCGCACCCGAGTACGGCCACGTCCCACTGATGCTTGGCAGCAGCGGGCGGCCGATGTCAAAACGCGACGGGCTCGACGGCGAGCCCGAAACGCGCGCGAACCGCGCCGGTGCCTACGCCGTGAGTCACCTGCGTGACGACGGCTATCACCCGCTCGCGCTCGTCAATTATCTGGCGCGTGTCGCCGGCCACGTGGACAGCGCCGATGCACTGCCGCTCGACGACCTCGCGCGCGCGTTCGACCCGAGCAAGTTCGCACGCTCAGCGTCGCGCTTCGACAGCGACCAGCTCAATCACTGGCAGCGGCTCACACTCGACGCGCTCGCGCCGGACGCGCTATGGGCGTGGATGGGCGAGCCTGTGCATGCGCGCGTGCCGAACGAGGCGCGCGATGCCTTCATCGCGCTCGTGCGTCCTAACGCGCTGTTCCCGGGCGATGCGCTCGACTGGGCGTTCGTGCTGTTCGACGACGAGCCGATGCCGCAGAAGGCTGCGGTCGCGTTGCTGCAGGACGCCGATGCCGCGTTCTTCGAAACCGCTGCGTCCGCCTACGCGGACAGGATCGAGTGGGGCGCCTGGCTTCCCAAGGTAAAAGCCGCCACGGGCGCGAAAGGGCCGTCGCTGTTCAAGCCGCTACGCGCCGCCTTGACCGGCCGCCTCGACGGACCCGACCTCGCCGGCGTCTTCGCGCTGCTCACCCCGGATAGAATCCGCCAGCGCTTGAAGTTGGCCACTGAACTCTCAACTTAAATGTAGGAGCGGCGCCTTCGCGCCGCGATTGATGGGGCACCAATGACGCTGCAGATC
>CAYXYM010000167.1:0-10036 GCA_964469285.1 uncultured Gammaproteobacteria bacterium
GACCATGCGGCGATCGAGCGCGCGGTCGCCGACGGCTGCCGCGTGCTTTACCTCGAGACACCGGCGAACCCCACGCTGTAGATCGTCGACATCGCGCGCCTGGCGAAAGCCGCGCACGCGGTGGGGGCTACGGTGGTGGTGGACAATACCTTCGCCACGCCGGTCAACCAGAATCCGCTCGCGCTCGGCGCGGACCTCGTGTTGCACAGCGCCACCAAGTTTCTCGGCGGCCATTCGGACGCGATGGGCGGCGTGGCCTGCGGATCTGCAGACCTGATCGAGCGCCTGTATCACTTCCGCGAGATCAACGGTGCCTCGCTCGACCCGATGTCGGCGTTCCTGCTGACGCGCGGCATCAAGACGCTGGAACTTCGGGTCGAACGCCAGAACGCGAACGCGATGACGGTCGCGCGATTCCTCGCCGGTCATCCGGCGGTCGCCGCCGTGCACTACCCGGGGCTGGAAAGCCATCCCGGCCACGCAATCGCCGCGCGCCAGATGCGTGGTTTCGGCGGTGTGCTCGCGTTCTCGCTCAAGGGCGGCTACGACGCGATGCGCACGGTCGTCGACGCCCTCCGCCTCGCACATCGCGCTGCGAGTCTGGGCTCGGTCGGCACGCTGGTCGGGCCACCCGCGGTGACCAGCCACGTCGAGCTCTCGGAGGTCGAACGCGCAGCCGCCGGCATCCCTGAGAGCCTGGTGCGGTACTCCACCGGCATCGAGAACGCCGCCGACCTGGTCGCTGACCTCACGCAGGCGCTCGATGGACTCGCCGCTGACTGACACCGAGCGGCGCGTGATTGAGGCCGTCGATATCGACGGCCTGGTCACGACGCTGTGCGAACTCATCTCGTTCAAGAGCGACGGTGGCCAGGAAGTCGCCATCCAGCAGCGCATGGCGGCATTGCTCGCCGACGCGGGCATGGCAATCGATACCTGGGAAATCGACCTGCCCGAACTGCGTCGGCATGCTGCTTATTCCGCTGAGATCGAGCGTGAGCGCGCGCTCGGGGTAGTCGGTAAGACCGGGCACGACGACGGTCGTTCGCTGATTCTCAACGGGCATGTCGATGTTGTCCCGGCAGGCGAGCCGGCACGCTGGAGCGTGCCGCCGTTCGAAGGTACCGTGCGCGATGGCCGCGTCTACGGGCGCGGGAGCGCCGACATGAAGGGGGGCGTGTGTTGCGCGTTGTATGCGGTGCGCGCATTGCGCGACGCCGGGGTCGAGCTCGACGGGTCGGTACTTGTCCAGAGTGTCGCCGGCGAAGAAGACGGCGGGATGGGCACGCTGGCCGCAATCGAACGAGGGCATATCGCTGATGGCGCGATCATCCTCGAGCCGACCGGGCTGATTGTCGCGCCCGCACAGGGCGGTGCGCTGAGCTTCAGGATCACCATCTCCGGCCGCGCCGCGCATGGCGCGCTGCGGGCCGAGGGCGTCGATCCGTTGGAGAAGTTCCCACGGATATTCGGTGCGTTGCGTGAACTTGAGCGCACGCGCAACGAACGCCTGCGGCACCCGCTGTATAGCGACTACGAGGTTCCATTCGCGATCTGTGTCGGCAAGGTCCGCGGTGGGGTGTGGGCGTCGACGATCGCCGAAACGCTGGTGCTGGAAGGCCGCTATGGGGTCGGCATCGGCGAGGATTGCGATACCGCGCGCGCGGAGCTCGAGCATGCCATCGCCACGGCCGCGCGCGACGACGCATGGCTCGCCGGACACCCGCCCCGCGTTGAATGGTGGGGTGCGCGATACGAACCGGCCGACATCCCGGTCGACCATCCGTTGGTGACCACGCTCGGTGGCGCGTTCAGCCAAGCCACCGGAGCAGCTCCGCGCATCCAGGGCATGCCGTACGGGGCCGACATGCACCTGCTCGTGCACCATGGGCACACTCCGACCGTGATTTTCGGCCCCGGCGACGTGCGCACCGCGCACGCGCCAGACGAATTCGTGCCAATCGCCGAACTCGAGGCCGCCACGCGTGCGCTGGCATTGACGGCGATGCGATACTGCGCGACGTAGGGGCGATATAATTCCGTTATGTCGGGATTACACAGACCGCAGGAAAACCACCTACTCAATGCGGCCTCGAAGGCGGTCCAGGCGCGGCTGTTCCCGCGCCTCGAACCCGTGGAACTGAAGCTGGGACAGGTCCTGTACGAATCTGGCGACGAGCTGCGCCACGTCTATTTTCCTGTCAATTGCATCGTTTCGCTGCTGTATGTGATGGAGAACGGTGCGTCCGCCGAGATTTCAGTCGTCGGTAACGAGGGCGTCGTGGGCATCGCGATTTTCATGGGCGGCAACACCACGACGAGCCGTGCAATCGTGCAGAGCGCGGGCTACGCATTCCGGGTCCTTTCGCAAGAACTCAGGGACGAATTCCAGAATATTGACGGAGACCTGCGCCTGCTGATGTTGCGCTACACCCAGGCGCTAATCACACAGATGGCGCAAACGGCGGTCTGTAACCGGCACCACACCATCGACCAGCAGCTTGCGCGCTGGATACTGCTGTCGCTTGACCGCCTGCAGAGCCATACGCTGACCATGACCCACGAACTGATCGCGAGCATGCTCGGCGTGCGCCGTGAGGGCGTCACCGATGCGGCAGGCAAGCTGCAGCGCGCCGGCACCATCGAGTACCAGCGCGGCCGAATCACCGTGCTCGACCGGCCCAAGCTAGAGGTTGTCAGCTGCGAATGCTACGCCGTGGTGAAGCGCGAAACTGACCGAATCGCCCGCCTCACGATTTAAGCCCTAAGTCTGTGCCGTATCGTACGGTGCGGTCTCCGCGCCGGCGGTCATACTGCCTGATGAATCCGTTATCGTCTGCAAAGACTGTCAACCGATTGCTCGATGCGTTACCGAGCGCTGAACGCGACCGCGTGCTTGCCCACTGCGAGCTCATCGAACTCGTTCAGGGTCAGGTCTTGTCCGAGCCGGGTGAGGAATTTCAGTACGCGTACTTTCCACTGACCGCTCACATTGCGCTTCTCGCGAATGCAGACGACCACCAGTTTCTCGAGATGGGTGCGATCGGCAACGAAGGCTTGCTTGGCGCGACGCTGGTGCTCGACATCGACACGGCGCCACTGCGCGCGGTCGTGCAGGGTGAAGGTGCCGCATTGCGCATGCCCACTGTGGACCTGCGCGAGGCAATCGCGAATGGCACGGCGCTTCGGATGCAGTTGGCCCGGTATCTGTATGAAATTACCAATCAGCTCGTGCAAATTGCTGCATGCACCCACTTCCACGAAATCAAACCGCGCCTCGCGCGCTGGCTGTTAATGACCCACGACCGCGCGCATAGCGATCGTTTCCACTTCACGCACGTTGCGCTGGCCGGGATGCTGGGCGTACAACGCAGCGCGGTCACCATTGCAGCCGGATTGCTGCAGCGCAGCAAGCTGATTCAGTATGCGCGGGGGGACATTACAATTCTGTCGCGGTCGGGTTTGCTCGCGGCGTCTTGTAGCTGCTACGGCACCCTCACCAAAAAATAAGCCCGGGCCGAAACATCGACCCGGGCTCAGGTAAAACCGCGTTACTGTTTAAGCGGCAATCATCCGGCGTCGAATCGCGATGCCGATACCACCTGCAAGTGACAACAGGCCGCCGAGCGCAAACCAAGGCAGCGGGCCGGCCGTGCTCGGGAGGCGAGCGACGACCGGTTCCGCGGTGGCGACCGGTGCTGGCTCCTCGGAGATCTCAACGACCTGGGCCGGCGGTGCGCCCGGTGCCAGTGAGAACCCATACGTGCCTTCCGGAACGTAGACGTTCAGCATCTGACCGGCGCGGAGCTCCGAGAACCGGTAATCACGCCCGTCAATCGCGACCATCTGGTCGTGCGCCGGCATAATCGTAATCGCGCCCATGTAGTTATCCTGGCGGTCCTTGAAGTTTGACCTCACGGCGCCGCTGCGGTTGACGCCCACGAGCTCGGTTTCGAAGCGTGCCCACTTCTGGCCATCGGACTCGATGACTTCGTGGCAGGCCTTCGCGACGCGCGGGTATTCCGCGAGCAGCTGTGCATTCCACTTGACAGCGGCGCAGCTCGCCGCATCCTCGTCGGTCGCGGAGAGCGAATCGACGTCGAGGTCCTGGGCGACGGTTACCCCTGCAAACATCAATCCGCAGATGGCGAGCGCGAGGCCCATGGTTTCCATTTTTAGTTTCATATGATTTTTCCTTTAATTCGCGTAGTTGAGGATGATGTTGACTCGACGGTTTTCCTGCTGACCTTCGAGTGTGGTGTTGTAGGCAAACCGACGCTCTTCGCCGAAGCCTTCAGTATTCAGGCGCGACCGGGCGATGCCGAACTGGCTCACCAGGTAATTCGCGACGTTCTGTGCCCGTAAGCGAGACACTTCCATCGACTTGGACGGCGTCGAGTTACCCGCGTGTCCTTCGACCGTGGCTGTGACCGACGGGTTCGCTTTCAGGAAGTCCGCGACCTTGCGGAGCTCCCCGTGGTACGCGGAATCGACGGATGCATCGTCGAGCGCGAACTCCATCTGCAGCGCCATCGTGATTCGGGCAGGCAGGGGCTCGAGGCCGGCGATGTCGGTGGCGCAAGCGATTACCGTTCCGATGCGGCGGTTCTGGCGCTGGCCTTCCTGCGTCGAGTTGTCGGCGATCGGGCGTGTCTCGCCGTAACCGATGGCCGTCAACCGCTCGGAATCGATTCCGTGCTTGGAGACCAGATAGTCGACGACGCTGTCCGCGCGGCTTTGCGATAGCCGCAAGTTGGTGTCTGCAGCGCCGACGTCGTCGGTATGGCCCTCGATGACCGCAGTGGTATCTGGATATCGGTCGAGGAAGGTCGCAACGACGCTGAGCTTCTCTTCATCTTCGAGCTGAATTTCGTCCTGGTCAATCTCGAACTGGATGTCGAGAATGCTGCAGTACTCCTCGGTCGCAGGGACGACGACAACCACGGGTGCCTTGACGGGGGCCGGTTTTTCCGCAACGGTCGTCGCGGGGTGTCTTGACCCGCCGAAGCGCATCACGAGGCCGAGCGAGTACAGGTCGATGTCGCCCGAGTTACCGACGGCGTCGTCGACGCGGTAGCGTTCGGCTTCGAGACGAACATGGAGCCGCTCCGTCAGCCCGAACTGCGCACCAGCACCGTACTTGATGTTCGTCGCGCGCTTGGAGAACGTTGGGTCAGCCACGTTCACTCCGCCCGTGCCTGCGAACATCGCGTCCGCTTCAGACCGCGTGGCGCCAATCCGGCCGAACAAGGACACTCTGTTGCTTAGCGGCATGGTGCCGACAAGATCCAAACTGAGCCCACTCACTTCAAGTTGGCCACTGAGCGTTCCGCTGGGCAGCGTCGTGGTCGCGGTGAAGGCATGCGTACCGAGATCGAAGTAGCCGCCCTCGAGCGCGAAGTGCCCGAACTGATAGCCGCCGAAGAACTTGTAACCACTGTCCTCCTCGTCGACCGAAAAGCCCGTCACCGTGAAGCCGGTGGAGTGAAGGCTGTTGGTGATGCGCTGCTGGTCGATGGTCGACTGGGTGATGCCGCCGTTGGCGCCCACATACCACCCGTCCTCGTGGACGACCTTCATTGGCGCGGCGGTTGCGAGACCGGCAAACAGCGCCAGCGCCAGCGTCCCTGTTACTTGTTTAGTTTTCATGTTGGATTCCATTAGTTGGATGGGACGTTGATGACGGTGTCGACGAGCGTCACTGACGCGCCGAGCGACAATGCCCGGCCGTTGAGCGTCGTGATGTCGGTATTGCCGACGGTGGAGAACGCGACGCCGGCCTGCGCAATGATCGTGCCGACCATCGTGCCGCCGCCGGCGGCGTTGATTGTTGCCGCGCTGCCAACTTGCCAGAACACGTTCTTGGCGAGCGCGCCGTTCGTGAGAATGATGCTCTGCGGGAATGCAGCGCCTGGTCCCCCGACGGTCAGCGTGGTGGCCATCTGGAACACCCAGACCGCGTTCGCGTCGCCCTGCGCGTCAAGCGTCAAGTCACCGCCCTCGATCATGAATGAACCCATCGCAGCGGTGTACACACCCGGTGCAAGGGTCAGGTTCGCGAGGTTTCCGGCGCCCGGGTCCGGGCCGCCCGGCAGTCCGGCGAGTTCGAGGTACGCGACCTCGGCGTCCAGACGCGCGATGGTGGCGATGTCGCACGAGGCCGGATTCACGGCAGCCGACGTCGGGCCGGTCGTCGAATTGGTGCAGGTGTAAATGAGTCCATTCACCGCGCCGATGTTCGCGAGCGTCTCGGTGTAGATGTCGCCGTTGGTGTCATGGAACCCGGTGACCGTCGACGTGTCGGTGGAAATGGTGCCGATGTCGCCGTCAATGACGGTCTGTATGCCGGTGTTGGTCATGCCAGCGCTGCCGCCGAACACGCCGAAGGGCGCTACGGTGTTCAATGCGACGGGCTGCAGGCACGCGCCGGTCGCTGGTGCGACCGTGAACGTCCATTCCACATCGTCAATCATCGTGTTTGCCGGCACCGCGAGATCTTCTACGCCATCCGGTCCACCTTGCACCACGGCGGTGTAGGTGTCGCCGACGGTCAGGTCGTTCAGTGGAACGAAAGTCGCGATCGTGCCGGTTGCGGCGTCGAGCGTGACTGTCGCGGCGGCAACGGGCGTAAACAATGGTCCGGGCCCGGTCACGGTGAACGTGGCCGAAGAAATGCTGTCCGGATCCATACGCAGGCCGGACGGCACAGTGAACGTCGCGTTAATGGCGTCGTTCGGGCAAATCATGCCGCCGTTGACAGGCTCCGTCGAGAATACGGAAACGTCTCCTGCCGGAACCGCAGCGGCCGTCGTGAAGGTCCAGACGTAGTCGCTGGCAGCGGGCAATGCAGCCTGGTTGCCGGCGAGTTCGTTCAGCGCGATGTCGGTCGCGTCGGTCGTGACCGTTGCGGTGTAGGTTTCGCCAGCATCAAGCACTGCGTCTGGGGTCAGGGTCGCGGTGCGACTGCCGACCGAGTAGGTGACCGCTGTACCGGGGGCGACGCAAGGGGCGACGCAGGTCAGCGTGAAACTGGTTTCGTCAATCGACGCCGGCGCCATGTCCTCGGTGAAGACCGCGGTTATCGCCGTATTCGTCGGCACGCCGCCGGTCGGACCAGGCGTCGTAGTGGCTGGCTCGGTGATCGTGACGCGTGGACGCGTGGTGTCAGGTGTCACGCCCGTCGTGAAACGCCACACATACGGCTCCAGCAGGCCGAAGCCCGTCGCACTGCTCGTCACGCCGTCGATGGTGCCGGTGTATTCGGTAAGCGGATCCAGCGTCGTGCCAGTCGCGAGCGTGAACGTCGCGATCGTTCCTGCGGCATTGAGTGTCGCCGTGCCATCAGGCGCGGTACACGGCGCGGCGCAAGTGACCGTGAAATCACCGTCCACGAGTGCGGACATAGGCTCGCTGAATGCAGCGTTGATTACCGTGTTATTTGTCGCGACGCCCGTGGCGCCGTCCAGTGGGGCGACCGCCGTCACCGTCGGTAGCGGCGCGGGAAGGTCGGCGACACTGCCGGTCGTGAAGCTCCAAACATACGGCGCTTGCAGGCCAAATCCGGTTGCAGCGCTTGTCACGCCGGAAACCGTCGCGGTGTACTCGGTGATTGGCCGCAGTGTTGTGCCCGGCGCGAGGGTGAACGTCGCGAGGGTGCCGGCTGCGTTCAGAGTCGCCGTGCCGCTGGGTGCGGTGCAGGGCGCCGAGCAGGTGACGGTGAAGTTGCCAGTGGCAAGTGTCGCCATTGGCTCGCTAAACGAGGCCGTGATGACCGTATTCGCGATCGGAACGCCGGTGGCGCCATTTGCCGGAGTGACCGCGGTCACAGTCGGGGGAAGAGAGGCAAGTTCGCCGGCGGAACCGAGAATCGGGTCGCGCCCACCATCGCTGCAGCCTGCAACCGCGATAGCCAGTAGAATGAGCGTTGATTGAATCGTTTTGGAAAGGTTAATCCGCATGTTCATAGCCTCGTCATTAGAGTGGGCAGCCCACTCCGAGGCACGCACTATCGCGGCTCAGGTCTATTCCGTCTGTTCGATGGCAGACAGACCGTGTCGAAATCGGAGGGTTTATTGATGCGACTCGAATATCTGGCTTTGATTGCTGCGCTGGCGTTTGCGCCCGGCGTCGCCGCGGAAGCAATCGAAGCGGAAGTGCATAAGCACCCGCAATGCGGCTGTTGCTCGGTATGGAGCCGTCACATCGAGGTCGCCGGCTTCGAAGTCACCTCAGTGCAGGCACTCGACAACAACGTGCGCTGGCGTACGTTCAACGTTCCCCAGAAGCTCGGCGCCTGTCACACCGCGAAAATCGATGGCTACATCGTGGAGGGCCATGTGCCCGTCGCGGACATCCTGCGCTTGCTCGAGGAACGCCCCGACGCGCTGGGGCTCGTCGTCCCCGGCATGCCGATGGGCTCACCGGGGATGGAAGGTCGGATTTCGCAGGCTTACGACGTGCTGCTACTCAAGGCCGACGGCACTACCGAGGTGTTCGCGCGCTACTCTGGCGATCGCTGACGCGTTACGCCCTCGCGCCAGTCGGCGCCGGACGGGTTCTGGAAGACTCGGAGGCCGAACTCCGGCAGGATTGCGAGCAGGTGGTCGAAGATGTCGGACTGCACGCCCTCGTAATCGCCCCAGGCGGTCGTCGACGTGAAGCAGTAAATCTGGAGCGGGATGCCCTCGGGCGTTGGATCGAGCTGGCGCACCAACTGCGTGAGCTCCTGGTTGAGCTGTGGATGATTTCGCAGGTACAGCTCGACATAAGCGCGAAACGTGCCGAGATTGGTCACGCGCCGCATGTTCACGGGCTCCGCGCCACGCTCAGCGAGTGACTGGTTGAACGCTTCGATTTCTTCGAGTTTCTTGTCGAGGTAGTCGCCGAGCAGGTAGAAGCGGCGCATTGTTTTGCACTCATCGGGCTCAAGGAACCGCACGCTTGATTGGTCGAGCAGCAGCGCGCGCTTGATGCGGCGCCCGCCCGCTTCCGTCATCCCGCGCCAGTTTTTGAACGTGTCGGTGACGAGACGGTTCGTCGGGATGGTGGTAATCGTTTTGTCCCAGTTTTGAACCGTGACTGTATGCAGCGAGATGTCGATTACATCGCCATCGGCGTTCAGGTCCGGCATCTCGATCCAGTCACCGACGCGCACCATGTCGTACGACGACACCTGCACGCTCGCGACGAGGGACAGGATGGTGCTCTGGAAAATCAAAAGTAGAACAGCGGCCATCGCGCCGAGGCCGGCGAGCAGCGTGAACAAATCGCGGTCGAGGAAAATGCCGACGACCACGAGCCCGACGACCAGGTACAACACGATCTTAACGAGCTGCAGGTAGCCTTTGATCGGTTTGGTGTCCGCGTTCGGGCGCCGCTCGTAAAACGCGTTCGCGACGTCGAGCGCGGAGCTGGCGGCACGAACCGCCGCGACGACAATCATGACCTGCGCCAGTCGCTGAATGACGACAACTAGCGTTTCGGACAGGTGGGGGACCAGTGTGATGCCGAACAGCACGACGAGCGCAGGGACTGCGTTTGCGAGGCGGTCTGCGACATGATGTCGTATCAGCAGCTCAGATGTCTCTTGCGCGAAGAGCTTCGTGACCTTCTGCAGACCGCGAATCAGGACGCTACGCGTAATCCAGTTTGCGAGCGTCGCAACGAGCAGCAACAGCATTGTGCCGGCAACGGCCTGCACCCAGGGCGGGCCTATCAGTTCGAAATCGATCATATGGCCATTATGAGGGCGCGGGCTTATGATTGCAGGCATGCGTAGGGCATTGAAAATAGTCGTTTCCGTCGTCGCAGTCCTCTTGCTTGTGGTCATCGCGCTCGCGATCGCCGTACCGCTGCTGTTCGATTTGAATGACCACAAGGACCGAATCGCCGCCGAAGTCCACGACTCGACCGGCCGTGAGCTCACCATTGACGGCGATCTCGACCTGACGATATTCCCGTGGCTTGGCGTGCGTACCGGCGCGATGTCGCTTTCGCAGCCGGACGGGTTCTCGAGCGACGCCGCGTTCGCGTCACC
>CAYXYM010000168.1:0-2720 GCA_964469285.1 uncultured Gammaproteobacteria bacterium
GCGCCTTCGGTCGAGGTCAGGCCAGTCGCATACCCGGCGGTGCGCAGGATGTGCGCGATCAGGCGCGAAGTCGTGGTCTTGCCGTTGGTGCCGGTGACCAGCGCAACTTTAATCCGACCGCGTGACGCCCAATCGATGCCCTCCGGCGCAGGGAGTTCGCGCGGTGGCCAGGTCAGCGCGCTCGCGCCATGCCCGACCGACACCGCGTCGTCGTCCCACAGAAAGGGCACCCGGTGCGCGACGGCGGCCGCCTGCAACGCGAGCAGTGCGGGGTTTGCGTCGTCATGCGCACGCGCCGCGATGGCCGACACCGTCTCGTCAAAATCCGGCGGCGCGCCGGTGCACTCGGCCCATGCCCATTCGGCAATCGCGATGCCGGCGTACAGCCGGTCGACCGGCGCGTCGAACGCGACGCTGACGCCCGCCGTGAACGCCGCCGCGTGGAAGGTCGGGGGCGCCCACCCGAGTGCCGCGTGCATGCGTAAAACCGCGGATTCCCATTGCGGCTGGAATGCGCGCGCCTCGTCGGGGGAACACGCGACATCGAGCACCACCGAGGGCCGGTCCCACAACAGGTTCGGGCCGGTCAGTCGTCTGCAGTCGACGAACTGCATGTGCTAGTCGCCCGCCTCCCGGGCGATGCGAACGCCGCGCTCGTCGCTGATCAGCTCGACGCTCTCGTCCAGCCGGAACGATTCGGATTCGCCAGGCGCCGAAAGCTCGACGCGCTTGCGTGTCTCGGGCTGCACCTTACCGCCGGAATTGAAGTAGATGATTTGCTTCCAGGTGCGTTTAACGCTGTCGGCGAGCACCAGCAAGAGGTCACCCGGCTCGGCGATCTCGAGCGCGCGAGCGACGGCGTCCGGCTCTTCCGGAACCACCTCGATGCGGTCAGCGGAAATGCTATTGTGTAGTAGCCGCGCCTTGAGGATCTGCGCGACCTCGTCGTGACCACGCCCACGACGGCGGTCGTCGCAGCGGCAGATGAAATGGTCGAAGTGCGTCGCGGCGATGTCGGCGATTTCGTTGATGTCCTCGTCGCGGCGATCGCCGGGCGCCGACAGCACGACAATGCGCTTGCCCTCGACTTCGAAGCGGTCGACCAGCCCGCACATCGCGCGCACCGCGGCCGGGTTGTGCGCATAGTCCATGATGACGCGGAACGGATGCTCGGTATACATGTTCATCCGGCCCGGCGTCTGGAAGAAAGTCGCGTCGAAGGTACGCAGTCCCTGGCGGATGTCTTCAAGCGTCAGGCCCATGTTGTACGCAAGCGCGGCGGCGAACATCGCGTTCTGCACGTTGTGCAACGCGCGGCCCTCGAGGGTCGCCGGAATCAGGTGCGTCCACAACAGCGGCATGTGCTTCTCGCGATCGTAAATCGTCACCATGTGCCCGTTCATCCCTTCCTCGAGCACGAACGCCTGGCCGCCCGCTCGGATGTGCGCTTTCACCAGCACGTGCGCGGGGTTCATCGTCACATAGCAGAGACGCTTCGCCTCGGTGTAATCGGCCATCTGCAGGCAGTAAACATCGTCGGCGTTCAGCACCGCGGCATCGGTCGCGACTTCAATCGGGATGCGCTTCACCTCCGCGAGCTGTTCGAGCGTGTCGATACCACCGAGCCCGAGATGATCGGCGGTGACATTCAGGCAGCACGCGACATTACAGCTCGGGTAGCCCATGCCGCTGCGCAGCATGCCGCCTCGCGCGGTCTCCATCACCGCGGCGTTGACGGTCGGGTCGCGCAAGATGATGCGCGCCGACACCGGGCCGGTCATGTCGCCAGGCACGCTGAGCTCACCGTCGATGTACACGCCGTCGGTCGAGGTCAGGCCAACTGTGTAGCCGTTCATCTTCAGGATGTGCGCGAGCATGCGCGAAGTCGTCGTCTTGCCGTTCGTGCCGGTGACCGCCGCGATCGGGATGCGGCTCGGCGCGTCGGGCGGGAACAGCATGTCGAGCACCGGGCCAGCGACGTCGCGCGGCGTGCCCTCGCTCGGCGCGACGTGCATGCGGAACCCCGGCCCAGCGTTCACCTCGCAAATCGCGCCGCCGGTCTCGCGGTACGACAGTGTGATGTCGGAAGTCAGGAAGTCGACGCCGCCGATGTCGAGGCCAATCGCCTTGATCGCGCGGATGGCCATCTCGCGGTTGTCGGGGTGGATATCGTCAGTGACGTCGATCGCGGTGCCACCGGTCGACAGGTTCGCGGTCGAACGCAGGAACACCGTCTCGCCTGCTGCCGGCACGGTCGTGCGATCGTAGCCGAGCCGCGCGAGCAATCGCTCCGCCTGGTGGTCGAACTCGATCCGCGTCAGCACCTTCTCGTGGCCGACACCGCGGCGGGGGTCTTGGTTGACGAGGTCGACGAGTTCCTCGACCGTGTGCTTGCCGTCGCCGATCACATGGCCAGGTAAGCGTTTCGCGGCGGCGACGAGCTCGCCGTTTACGACCAACAGCCGGTGGTCGAAGCCCTCGATGTACGACTCGATGATGACATTGCGGCCGTGTTCCGCCGCCTTGTTAAAGGCCACCTCGACCTCTTCGGGGGTCTGCAGGTTAATCGACACGCCACGGCCGTGGTTGCCGGCGAGCGGCTTCAGGACGACCGGGTAGCCGACCCGTTGCGCGGCACGCACCGCCTCGCGTGCGGATTGCGCGAGGCGCTGCGACGGAACCGGCAGGCCGAGGTCGCGCAGGATATGGTTGGTCTCTTC
>CAYXYM010000169.1:0-5410 GCA_964469285.1 uncultured Gammaproteobacteria bacterium
AAATGGAGAAACGCAGCGAGCGTGCTGAATTCGAAGTACGTCAAACTCGTGGCCCCGCGCGCGTGGTCGATCGCCTCGAACGCCGCGCACAACGCGGCATCGTCGGCCTCGCGACCGTCAACGACGATGCGCTCGTTGTAACGGACGAGATGGGGCGACGTGAACGTGCCGACGCGTGCGCCGGCGGCGGAGAGGAACGCGGACAACCACGCGACACACGAGCCCTTGCCGTTCGTGCCGCCGACCGTAACGACCTGGAACGGCGGTTCGCGCAAGCCAAGCGTATCGCGCACGGCCGCAACGCGGTCGAGACCGAGATCAATCGTGCGGGGGTGTAACGATTCCTGCCAGCGGAGCCAGTCCTGAAGGGTTTTAGCGGCCACCGAGCATCGAGAGCATCGAAGCAACCGTGTCACGCATGTCGCGGCGGTCGACAATCTGGTCCATCGCACCATGGTCGAGCAGGAACTCCGCGCGCTGGAAGCCCTCCGGCAGCGTCTGCCGCACGGTCTGTTCGATCACGCGCGGACCCGCAAAGCCGATCAACGCTTTCGGCTCGGCGAGAATCACGTCGCCGAGCATCGCGAACGACGCAGACACGCCGCCCATGGTCGGGTCGGTCAGGACGGAGATGAACGGGATGCCTTCGTCCGACATGCGCTTCAGTGCCGCGCTTGTCTTCGCCATCTGCATCAGCGAGAACAACGCCTCCTGCATGCGCGCGCCCCCGCTCGCCGAGAAACACACGAACGGAATGCGGCGTTCGAGGCACACCGTCACGCCGCGCACGAAACGTTCGCCGACCACGGCACCCATCGAGCCGCCCATGAACGAGAACTCGAACGCGGCTGCAACAAGCGGGTCGCCTTTCAGCGTGCCGGAGCAGACGATCAGCGCGTCGGTCTCGCCGGATGACTTCTGCGCTTGTGAGATACGGTCGCGGTAACGCTTCGAATCCTTGAACTTCAACGCATCGACCGGGAGCACGTTGAACGCGATTTCGGCGGGGCTGTCAGGGTCCAGGAATTGCGTAAGTCGCGCCCGCGCGCCGATGCGCAGGTGGTGCGCACACTTCGGACACACGTCACAGCAGCGCTCGACTTCGGCGCGGTACAGCATCGCCCCACACGAAGGGCACTTGAGCCACAGCCCCTCGGGAACGGTGCGCTTTGCGGCGCTGCTGTCCGTCTGGATGCGTGACGGAATGAGTTTCTGGAACCAGTTCATGCCGGTGTCGATGATACCGCACCCTCGGGCAACTCGTAGTGCCCGGGGTACTCAACGGCGGTAAGGTACAGGCCGGACGCCGACGCGGTTGCAGCGGCCTTCGTGCGGTCGCGGCCGTCGAGGACCGCGCGCAGCCAGACGGCGTCGCGCTCGCCGGCACCCACCTGGCACAGCGAGCCGACGAGATTGCGGACCATGTGGTGCAAGAACGCATTCGCGCGCACATCAAATTTCACAAGGTCACCCGTCCGACTCACGTCGAGCCGGTGCAGCGTCCGGATTGGCGACTTCGCCTGGCAGCCCTGTGCACGGAACGCCGAGAAGTCGTGCTCGCCGAGCAGCTGCTGCGCCGCGGCGTGCATCGCGTCAGCGGCTAGCGGTCGGTGCAACCAAGCTACGCGGTCGGCGTCGAGCCCCGCGCGCGTCGGGCGGTTCAGTAACAGATAACGATAGCTGCGGGACTGCGCGCTGAAGCGCGCGTGGAAATCATCGGGGACGATTCGCGCCCAGTTCACGGAGACCTCGCGCGGAAGGTTCGCGTTCGCGCCGAGTATCCACGCCCACAGCGTGCGCGGTGCGTCACTGTCGAAGTGCACGACCTGCGCGGATGCGTGGACGCCCGCGTCGGTGCGGCCCGCACATTGCACCTGAACCGGATGATCGGCGACACGGCTTAGCGCGTGCTCGAGCGCGCCCTGCACTGTCGGTTGGTCGGGCTGTATCTGCCAGCCTGCGAACGGCGTGCCGTTGTACTCCAAGCCTAAGGCGAAGCGCGGCATTTAAGAATCGCGGCGCAAAGGCGCCGCTCCCACATTTGAAGTCGCCGCTCCCACATTTGAAGGCGCCGCTCCCACATTAGGCGCCGCTCCCACTTCTTCAATCTGGGCGATGACGGCAGCCGCGCGGTCGGCGAGGCGCGTCAGCGGCGACCCGGTCGCGGGTCCCGGCGTCGCGGCGATCAGCGCCTGCACCTGCGGCACGGCGTCGAGGGTCGCAACAAGGCGGGTCGCGAAGCGCGTCGCGGGCACGCCGAGCCATTCGAGTGGGGACAGCACGCGCGCGAGACCCGCGGCAAGCGCGTCAGGTGGAACACCGTGCAGCGCGACCTGTACTGCGCTCACCGCGCACACGAGTACGGCGATACGCGCGACGATCTCTGGCCACGGCGCCGCACTGAAGAACACGAACAGGATGACGAGTGCGGCGAGCAGCCAGCGCAAGCGCCAGACACCGGTGAGCATCTTGTCACGGAGCGCGGGGGTGAGGAATGGCAGCGCGACAACGACGCCCGCGAGCAATGCGAGTGGCGCTGCCGGCGGGAGGAAGGGCAAGGCTGCGACCGTCGCGAGTAGCAGTAAAATTCGAAGGGTTGGCGTCATACCTGCAATCGCGACGCCGAGAGCGTCGCTCCCACCTGGAAGACCCAGCGCAGGTGAAGGTTGCAAATCACGGAGTCTCTCCTATGTGTCAGGAGATGAGCTTCAGGAGTTCCTGCGCTTCCTGTTTCTGCGCGTCGTCGCCTTCCGCGAGTACTTCGTTCAGCAGCACGCGCGCGCCATCCGCATCGCCCCTGTCGACGTACGCGCGCGCGAGATCGAGCCGCGAATCGCCGCTGCCAGGACTCGCCTCGCCGTCGCCCTCGGACACACCGTCGTCGGCGAGCAAGGCTTCAAAATCGAGGTCCATGCCATCATCGTCGGCAGCGGCGCTGTCATCGCCCGCTGCCTCGAACTTCGTGTCCGCCTGTGCTTCGTCGCCGAACCCACCCTCGACGTCGGCGCTGTCGGATTCACTCTCTAGACCCTCGAGCGCGGAGTCGATGTCCATATCGAGGGACGCGTCGTCCTCCGTCGACTCGACCTTGAACTGGGTCGCGTCCTCACCGTCGCCGTCGCCGTCACCGTCACCGTCAGTGCCGCTGTCGTCGTCGAGTCCGAAGTCGATTGAGTTGCCGTCGTCAGCGGGCGTCTCTTCGAGCGAATCGAGGTCGACGGCCTGTGTCGCGTCGGGCGCCGCTTCCGGTTCGGGTTCAGGTTCCGGCTCTGCTTCTGCAGCACCGGTTTCGTATTCGAAATCGCCGAGGTCGAATTCGACTTCGTTGCCGGCGGGTGCGGCGGCCGGCGCAGCGGCATCCGCCTTGGACTCGGATCCAGCGTCGTCGTCGGGCTCGCCGAGGTCTAAGTCGCCCTCGAAAGTCCCAGTGTCGAGGTCCATTTCGGACTCGCCGCCCTCGCCCTCAAGGTCGAGGTCGATCGCGCCGGACCGGGTGCCCGAGCTCATCATGTCGCTGAACAATGGCTCGTCGGCTTTCATCTGGCGACCGAGAATCGCGACGTTCGCCCACTCGCCGGCGGTCTCAAGCTTCGGCCGGCCTTCGCGTGCGTGCGCGATGAACTCGTCCGGCTTGCCCCACGCGAAGTAAATCTCGAGGAGCTTCATCAAGTAGTCGACGCGGTCCGGGTGCTGCTTGTACGCAGCCTCCATCAAATCCGCCGCTTGGTCGTACAGGCCGTACGCAAGGTGGAAGTCGGCCTCGGACGCGGGGTCGCCGTCATCGAGCGACATGACGGCGCTCGTTTCCATGTCCTCTTCTTCTACGGGCGCTGCCGCTTTTGGCTCGCTCGCGGCGTCGGCCGCCGCGTCGCCTTCCTCGTCGCGGACGACGGTCTCCGCGCCCTCGACGTCCACGGCGTCGGCCATGGCCCCGAACTGGGTTGCATCGTCTTCATCCGACTCGGGCGCGAGCATACGATTTGCTTCGGCCGACCGACGATGGCGACGTAGCGCCACGACGCCAATAGCGATCAGGATTAACAGGCCGAGTGCAATAGCGAGTACCAACGGACTCGTCAGACGCTCGAGCAGCGTCGGCGCTTCGTCGACCGGTTGGGGGCGTGGCCGCGGGCGCTCGGCTTCGGCGGGCTCGTCGGCGGTCGGTTCGACAACGGCGGGTTCGTCGACGACGGGTTCATCGACGGCAGGTTCCTCGGCCGTTTCAGGCACGGCGGCCGGCGTCTCACCGGTCAATGCGGCGAGTTCGGCGTCGCGGATTTCGAGCGCACGGCGCAAACGGTCCGCTTCCGATTCAAGCTCGACCAGCCGATCAGTCAGCGATTCTCGCGCGGCGCGTTCCTCGGCGACAGCATCCTCGGCGGCGGCGAGCCGGCCTTGCAGTCCGCCCTCGTCACCGTCGGCGCGGCCCGCGGGGTCGTCGCCATCGGCGCCGGAGTCGGGTGCGGTCAGTCGCAGCTGGTCGTCGCGTCCCGACGGACCCGCCTCGGCAATCTGGAAATCGACCGCTTCGCCCGTCCGCCACGCGTCGTTCTGGCGCGCGACCTCCTGCAATGCGGCGGCGGCGGACCGTTGCGTAACGACATCCCGCTCAGGCACGCGCAGGATGTAACCGGTCTTCATCCGGTTGATGTTGCCGTAGAACGCGTCAGGGTTCGCGTCAAATAGCGCGAGCATCATCTGCGAGGTCGTGATGTCAGCGGAGGGCTTCACACGCTCCGCAATTGACCACAGCGTCTCGTTGCGCTGGATCGCGCCGTAGCTGCCGGGCCCAGCGCGCATGCGGTCTTCGGGGATTCGGCCTTCGAGCGACGGTTGCGTGCGGCGCGTCGTCGCCGGCGGCTCCACTCGCGCAGGCGACTGCACCGGCTCGGCGCGGGCCGGCTGCACTGCGCTGGCGACGGCCGGCATCAACACCGGCGGATCGAGCAGGATCGTGTACTCGCGCAGCAAGCGGCCGCGCGACCAGTTCGCTTCAATCAGGAAACTCAGGAATGGTTCGCGCACGCCGTCGCGCGTGGTAACGCTGATGACGGGTTCGCCGTCCGCATTGCGTTCGGCAGCGAACTGAAGCTGGGTCAGAACGAACGACCGATCAAGGCCGACACGCGAGAATTGTTCAACGGACGCGAGGCGCACCTGCAACTCATCGAGTTCGCCGGAACGAAGGTCGGTCAGCGCGATTTCCGCTGCGAGCGGTTCGTTCAACGACGACAGCACGCGGACCTCGCCGAGGCCCAAAGCGTGCCCGACTGCGGGGCTAAAAAGTAGCGCCAGCAGCGGCAGTATTGCGACTTTTCGCAGCATTTCGGACTCCGTGACCCCGTCCCCGCTTAACATTGTCCTTCACAATGCTCGGCTAACTATAGCTTATAGATGGCTTTTCACCAAT
>CAYXYM010000170.1:0-2556 GCA_964469285.1 uncultured Gammaproteobacteria bacterium
TTACGAGGTTCCCGTCTGGTTGAGCGCCGGCTCGCGCGCCGGGCTGAAAGACCGCGTGCTGCCGGTCGCGACCGAGATCGTCCCGGGCGAGCGCTTCGCGATTGACGGCGTCGAGATCACGCCGGTCGCCGTGGTACACGACGCGCGGGAGCCCACGCAGTTCGTGTTCTCCGACGGTGCGGTCCGCATCGGCGTGCTCAGCGACATTGGCACGGTGACGCCCCATGTTGAGGCGTCGTTTGCGTCGCTGGACGCGTTCCTGCTCGAATGCAACCACGATTACGACATGCTGCTCGCGGGGCCGTACACGAACCGCCTCAAGAAACGGGTTGGTGGACGCTACGGGCACCTGAACAACGGTCAGGCTGCGGACCTGTTGCGTGCGGTCGACACGAGTCGCCTGCAGCACATCGTCGCCGCGCACATCAGCGAGAAGAACAACACCCCGGCGCTCGCTCGGGCGGCAGTCGCGGAGGCGCTGGGCTGCGAGGCCGACTGGGTTGCAGCCGCCCATCAGCAAGACGGTCTAGATTGGCGCGAAGTCGCTTGAACCCTTAAAATACGCGGATGCTACGGCTCCGCGGCGGCCCCGCCCTCTCTGATTTTCGTATCGAGAAACTGCTGGGGCGCATCCGCGCGCTCGCGCCCGACGTCGAATCGCTCTCCGCGACCTATCTACACCTTGTCGACACCGACGGTGATTTGACCGCGCCACAGCGCGCGGTGCTTACGCGGCTGCTCGGCGACGGCGACAACCCTGTCGGCAACGTCGCCTGCGTCGTGGTGCCGCGTTTCGGCACAATCTCGCCGTGGTCGACAAAGGCCACCGACATCGCGCATGTGTGCGGGCTGGCGCAGGTCCGTCGGATCGAGCGCGCCGTCGAGTACCGCGTCACGCCGTCGAGCACGCGAATCAGCACGACCATGCCGCTGCTACACGACCGTATGACTGAGTCCGTCGTCACCGACGATGCACAACTCGCGCGCCTGTTCGAACGCCACGCACCGGTCCCGCTCACGACGATTGCCGTGCTGCAAGGCGGTCGCGACGCACTCGTCGATGCCGACCAGGCGCTGGGACTCGCGTTGTCCGACGACGAAATCGATTACCTCGTCGAGAACTTCACGCGACTGGGGCGCGACCCCACGGACGTCGAGCTGATGATGTTCGCGCAAGCCAACTCCGAACACTGTCGCCACAAAATCTTCAACGCGGATTGGATTGTCGACAACGTACCGCAGGACCAATCGTTGTTCGCGATGATTCGGAACACGCACGCGTGCGCGCCGGCCGGCGTGCTATCCGCTTACAAGGACAACGCCTCAGTCATCGAGGGGCACACAGCGGGGCGCTTCTTCCCCGATTCCACGACCGGCGAGTACGGGTACCACGACGAACCCGTGCACATCCTCATGAAGGTCGAGACGCACAACCATCCGACCGCGATCTCGCCGTTCGCTGGCGCCGCCACGGGCGCGGGCGGCGAAATCCGCGACGAAGCCGCGACTGGCCGCGGCGCGCGCGCCAAAGCGGGCCTGACCGGCTTCACCGTGTCGAACCTGAAAATCCCTGACTACGAGCAGCCCTGGGAAATCGACTTTGGCAAACCCGAGCGCATCGCGTCCGCGCTCGACATCATGATGGAGGGGCCGATCGGCGCCGCGTCATTCAACAACGAGTTTGGCCGCCCGAACCTCGCGGGCTATTTCCGGACCTTCGAGCAGCGCGTGCCGGGTCCGCATGGCGACGAAATCCGCGGTTACCACAAACCGATCATGATCGCGGGCGGACTCGGCAATGTGCGTGCGGGCCATGTCGAGAAACTGAGTGTCGCGCCAGGCGCGCCGATTGTCGTGCTCGGCGGTCCGGCGATGCTGATTGGCGTGGGCGGCGGCGCCGCGTCGTCGATGGCAAGTGGCGCGTCGACGGCGGACCTCGACTTTGCCTCGGTGCAGCGCGGCAACCCTGAGATGCAGCGGCGCGCGCAGGAGGTCATCGATCGCTGCTGGAGCCAGGGTGACGGCAACCCGATTCTGTCGGTGCATGACGTCGGCGCCGGCGGTCTGTCGAACGCCATTCCGGAAATCATTCATGCGGACAGGCGCGGTGGCGACATCGAGCTGCGGAAAATCCCGAACGACGAGCCCGGCATGAGTCCGCTGGGCGTCTGGTGCAACGAGGCGCAGGAGCGTTATGTCATCGCGCTCGACGCAGCGCGCGTCGACGACTTTGCCGCGCTGTGCGAGCGCGAGCGCTGCCCGTGGGCAATCGTCGGCCATGCGAACGACAGCGGCCGCCTCGTGGTCGGCGACCGCGTATTCGACAACAATCCGGTCGACATGCCGCTCGAAATACTGCTCGGTAAGCCGCCGAAGATGACGCGCGATGTGCATCACGCGACTTTCCACAAGCATGAAGTGGATACCGCTGGCATCGACGTCGCCGAGGCTGCGCTGCGCGTGTTGCGCCACCCCACGGTCGCGTCGAAGGCATTTCTGATTACGATTGGCGACCGCACGATCGGCGGGCTTGTTCACCGTGAACAGATGGTCGGC
>CAYXYM010000171.1:0-13883 GCA_964469285.1 uncultured Gammaproteobacteria bacterium
GCACTACGTGCGATTCTTACTGCGACTGACTGACCATGTAGTCGAGCGCGGCGATGACGGCGTCGTCTTCCAGGTGCCCCTGGCCGCCCTTCGGTGGCATGTAGCCACGCTCGCCCATGTAGCCTTCCAGCGAATGCTGGATCAACACATCCCGACCCTGTGCGATGCGCGCGCTCCAGTCCTCGACATCGCCGGTGCGGGGCGCGCCGGCGGCGCCGGTGCCGTGACACGCGAAGCAGGCCATTTCGTAGTTCTGGTCGCCGACCACGGCCATGTCCTCGCCGCCTGCCTGCGGGGCAGCCTCACCGCTCGGCTCATCGCCGGACGCGGCGCTGGTGTCTACGCTTGGTTCCACGCCCGGTGCAACCGGGACTTGCGAAGGGGTGTTCGAGGCGGGCAACGCCGACACGCCGCCGGAGCCCTCGCGCACCGCGACCTGGCCGCGCGATTGGATGCGCTCGACCTGTTGCTGCTGTGCGTACTTGTTGCCGAGCATCTGCTCTTCGCTCTGCGTGCCCGCCACGCCAACGGCGATGCCGATCAGCGCGAGCTTCATGAAGATCAGGATGCCGATGATGATCGCGAAGGTTTGGAAAAACTGGCGGTCAGTCACGAAAGCGCGCTCCAAGGCCGGAAAACAAGGGGCCCATTATAGCCCCCCGTGCTATCCTTGTCCCCGCTTCGCGCCCGTAGCTCAGCTGGATAGAGTACTGCCCTCCGAAGGCAGGGGTCGCAGGTTCGAATCCTGCCGGGCGCGCCAACTTCGCGGGTCAGACCCAACGGGTCTGAGATGCGAAGTTTGTGTTCCTGTCATGAATTCGAACCTTCTTCGAAAAATCGGCAGGATGCCGATTTTCGATGCGTAGCAACCCAGGCGCGCCAGTTACTGCTGTCCGTAATGGAATCTTGCCCGCTCAACGACCTTACCGACTGCGCCAGGCATGTTGCGGCGCAGCCAAAGCATCGTACGACGACCCGTCGGCAGCCGGTGCTCGGCATCGTGCCGACCATATTCGAAGTAGCAGAGTGCGCCGGATATCTGATGGCCGAGCACCTCGGCGCTCGCGCGGTCCAGCGCATTCTGCAGGCGTTGGTCGGCCTCGGTTTCGAGCATGTCAGAGTGGCAACGTGCGAGTTCAACGAGCGGCGAGTCGTAGCCTTTGGCATCGAGCCCGTCCATCTCGTACCCACAAAATAATGAGAAGCGGTGCTCGATCGCGAGCTCATTCCAATATTCCTCAAGTGCGATTGCGGCGATCGGGTTTCCGTTCCGCCACAACACATTCACGACCTCACCGTACACGCGCGTGTGGCGGTACCCACGCGCCGCGACGCCGGTCAGCACGCCGCCGACCACTGCGCGGAACGCTTCGGGGTCCGGCATCGCGCCGACCATGATTTTTGCGAGCAGTGCATCGGAATCTATTAGCGTGAGCTGGCCCGTGCGCACGGACTCGTCGAAGTTCACGCCACCGCCACGTAACAATCCTTGAAGCACCGCCACGCGTACCGGCTCCGCCACGACGATTACCGCGTTACCCGCGAGGAGGCCAGCGCGCGCATAGGCCGTGACCGCCTTGGTCAGCGTGCCGGCGTCGTCGTGGATTTGGCAGAAATGCCGACCTAACGGGGCTTCGCTGAGCATTTTTGGATGACGATGCATGGCAACGAGTATAGGAAAACAATCGTTTAGACGATGCCGGTAATCACCCTAAATACGGGCAGGGAAAACGTGCGAGTACGACCTCAAGATTTGTTGCGGCGCACCCCGATGATGACAAACGCGGCGATTGCGACGAGCGCGAGCAACCACACCCACCACATCGATGCGGCGGTGTCGGCAGTGTCGGCAGTGTCGGCGGTCATTGCCTCGGCCGGCTGGGCCGCCGGCTGTTCGGTTGGCTGTTCAGTCGGTTGCTCTGCTTCCGCCGTATGTTCGGTGGCGCTCTCAGCGCCCGACGCGGGCGCGGGCGCGCCGCGCTCGAGTTCGACGAGGTGGTTCACCAGCGAAACCAAGCGCTCATAGCCCTGTGCGGCCTGCGGACCTGTGACCCAACGGCCATTGACCACGACCGTCGGCACGCCCTGCAACTGGTACCGGCGTGCCAGTTGGTCGCCGCGCCGCAAGCGCGTTTCGACGCCGAAGCTGTCGTACGCGCGCTGGAACGTCTCGGCATCGATGTCTGCTGCGTCGGAAAATATCTCGCCGATCGCCTCCGGCGTATTCAGCGGATTGCGGTCCTCGTGGATCGCGTGGAACAGCGCGCCGTGCACTCGGTCGACGACGTCGAGCGACTCGGCCGTGTAATACGCGCGCGCGTGCACTCGCCACGGTTGGGCGAGGCTCGCCGCGTAGCGCGTGAACTCGACGTCGGCGGCTTTCGTCTCCAGCCATTCGTTGAGATGGGGCTCGAACGTGTAGCACGACGGACAGCCGTACCAGAAGAACTCGACAACTTCGATTTTGCCGTCCTCGCGAGCTTCCTGCGGGTTCGGGACCGGCAGATAGTGGCGGCCCTCAACCCATTCCTGGGCGGCGGCTGGCAGGGTCACGGCGAGCAGGGCCGCGGCGAGGAGTAGGTGACGAATCATTGTTTTCGCTCCTGTTCGATCAGGTAGTCGATGAGTTGAATGGTTTCAGGGTAGCCTTTCGCGCGACTCGCAGTGGTGCGGTACTTGCCGTTGATGATAAGCGTCGGCACGCCCGTGACCCGGAATTGCCGCACGCGCTGGTCGCCTTGGCGCATGCGCCGGTCGACACCGAAGCTCGAGTACGCGGCGCGGAATTTTTCCGGCGACACGTCCGCGTTGTCTTCAAAGATGCTCGCAATCGTGTCCATGTCGCTTAGCGCATTGCGGCCAACGTGGATCGCGTCATACAACGGGCGGTGCACTTGGTCGAGGACGCCGAGCGACTGGGCCGCATAGAATGCGCGGGCCGGGATGCGCCATGATGGACTCAAGCTTGCGTGGATCCGCACGAATACCACATCGTCCGGCTTCGTTTCGAGCCAGCGTTCAATCCAAGGCTCGAGGTTGTAACAGGTCGGACACGCGTACCAGAACGCCTCGACCACTTCGATTTTCCCGTCCGCGCGCGGTTCATCCGGGGTTTCGACGCGCTCGTAATGGACGCCTTCGACCCATTGGGCCGCAGCGGTAAACGGGAGCGCGAGCAGTGCGGCCGACAGCAATAAGCCGCGCACGGCGATCAGCGAAGCCCTTGCAGGTAGTTCGCGACGGCGATGATTTCTTCGTCGGTCATGCGCTGCGCGATGTCGCGCATGATCGATTGGGTGTCGGTCGTCCGGGTGCCATCACGGTATGCATTCAACTGCGCCGCGGTGTATTGCGCGTGCTGCCCGCCGACGCGCGGCCATCCGGCGGCGGCGTTGCCCGCGCCCTCGGCACCGTGGCATGCGGTACAGGCCGGCACGCCGGTTTCCATGTTGCCGCCCCGGAAAAGCGCTTGGCCGACGTCGATGAGATTTGGCTCGGCGGTCTGCGTCGGTGGCGTCTGGCGCGAATAGAACGCAGCGATGTCCTGCATGTCCTGTTCGCTGAGCCCCATGGCCATCGCAGTCATCATCGGATCAGAGCGGGTGCCGTTCTGGTACGCCTGCAGCTGCTGCACGAGGTAGCTCTCGTGCTGACCCGCGAGGCTTGGCCAAATTGGATTGGCGCTGACGCCTGTCACGCCGTGGCATGCGGCGCAGGTCGCCGACTTCGCTTGACCGGCTTCGGGGTCGGCGGCGTTTGCGGTGAACGCGGCGACGAGGGCGAGGGCGGCAAAAAGCTTGCTGTAGTTCATCGTCTGACTCCGTATGATGAACTCCGGATTTTACACCAAATGACGAAACCGCTCGAACCATGGCGCCAGGCGCAATTTGAGATCTCGGTCGCGAACGCGCGGGGATTCCCGGAAGCCCGTGGCCGCGAAATTGCATTCGCGGGGCGCTCGAACGCAGGCAAGTCGAGTGCAATCAACACGCTGTGCGGCCAGCGCAGCCTGGCGCGGACGTCGCGCACGCCGGGACGGACCCAGCTCGTCAATTACTTCCGTATCGACGACGCGCGTAGCGTCGTGGACCTGCCGGGTTACGGCTTCGCGAAAGTCGGCGCGGAGGCAAAGCAACATTGGCAGGCGTTGATTGGCGACTACCTCGAACAGCGCGACAACCTCGCCGGCCTTGTACTGATGATGGATATCCGGCATCCGCTGACGGAGAGCGACTGCCAAATGGTCGATTGGTGCGCGGAGGCCGAGATCCGGCTGCTCGTGCTGCTGACGAAGGCCGACAAGCTGTCGCGCGGGGCGGCGGCGGCCACGGTGCAGCGTGTTCGGGCTGCGCTCACGGACTACCCCGCCACGCATGCGGTGCTGTCGTTCTCGTCGCTGAAAAAGACCGGGGTTCAGGACGTTCTCCAATTGCTTGAGGGGTGGTTCGCCGAGTAAAAAAAGCCCCGGTCGCGGGGTCGCGCGACCGGGGCAACCTTCACCCGGCTTGGGGGGACCGGGCTGCCGACCCGCCCAGGGAGGTGGGCGGGGTGAACACCGTTGCGGCGTTCATTTCTCTGACGCCCCTATTTCCGCAAAGTTCCGGCGTGATTGAAATCGGGTGAACACCTGAAATGGCAGCCTTTAGTGGGCTTCGTCCCAGTTCATTCCGGTGCCCGCGTCCACGGTTAACGGGACGGCAAGCGTCGCTGCGGCGGACATGCGAGAACAGATTTCCTGCTTCAGCCCGTCCGCCTGGTCGGCTGCAACTTCGAACACCAGTTCGTCGTGCACTTGCATGATCATGCGGCAATCGACCTGTCCCTTGTCCAGCCACCGTGCGAGCGTGATCATCGCGCGCTTGATGATGTCGGCAGCCGTCCCTTGCATCGGCGCGTTAATCGCGGTGCGTTCTGCGTAGCCGCGCAGGTTTGGGTTGCGCGCATTGATTTCAGGCAGGTACAGGCGACGTCCGAAGACGGTCTCGACGAAGCCGTGCTCGCGCGCCTGTGCACGCGTGCGCTCCATGAAGTCGTGCACACCCGGGTACCGTTGGAAGTAGCGTTCGACGTATTCCGCCGCGGCGCCGCGGCCGATACCGAGCTGCTTTGCGAGCCCGAACGCGGACATGCCGTAAATCAGCCCGAAGTTGATGGCTTTCGCGGAGCGGCGCTGGTCGGTCGTCACTTCGGCGAGCGGAGTGTCGAACACTTCCGCCGCAGTCGCACGGTGGATGTCCTCGCCCGCGCCGAACGCCGCGAGCAGACCGTCGTCCGCGGACAGGTGCGCCATGATGCGAAGTTCAATCTGCGAATAATCCGCAGCGAGCAAAACCTTGCCCGGCGGCGCGATGAACGCTTGGCGGATCCGCCGGCCCTCCGCTTTGCGGATCGGGATGTTCTGCAGGTTCGGGTCCGACGACGACAGGCGGCCGGTCGCGGCGACGGCTTGGTGATAACTGGTGTGAACGCGCCCCGTGCGCGGATTAATCATCGTGGGCAGTTTGTCGGTGTACGTGGACTTCAGCTTCGACAGCCCGCGGTACTCGAGAATCAGCCGTGGCAGCGGGTCTTCATCGGCGAGTTCGGCGAGCACGTCCTCGGCGGTCGATGGCTGGCCTTTCGGCGTCTTGCGCTTCACCGGCAGTTTCTGCTTCTCGTACAGGATTTCCTGCAGTTGCTTCGGCGACGACAGGTTGAATTCGCCGCCGGCCTCTGTGTGTGCGAGCGCCTCGACTTCGCGCATGCGCTCCTCAAGCTCGTGCCCCTGATGGAACAGCATGTCCGCGTCGATCAGCACGCCGGTCTGCTCCATCTGCGCGAGCACCGGCACGAGTGGAATCTCGATGTCTTGATAAACCGCAGCGAGCGAACCCGTTGCTTCGAGCCGTGGCCACTGCGCGCGGTGCAGCCGGAGTGTGATGTCGGCATCTTCCGCAGCGTATCGCGTGGCGTCATCGATGCGGACTTCGTCGAAGCGGATTTGCTTCGCGCCCTTGCCGCAGATGTCCTCGTAATGAATCGTGTCGACGCCCAGCTCTCGCTTTGCAATTGAATCCATGTCGTGGCGCTGCGTGCTGTCGAGCACGTACGATTCGAGCATCGTGTCGTGTGCGCAGCCCTGCAAGTGCACGCCGTGGTTCGCGAGCACGTTCGCGTCGTACTTCAAGTGCTGACCGACTTTCGCTTTGGCAGGATCCTCAAGCAGTGGGCGCAATCGCTCGAATACCGCGTTGCGGTCGAGTTGCGCGGGTGCGTCTGCATACGCGTGCGCGAGCGGCACGTAGGCGGCCTTTCCAGGCTCCACCGCGAATGACACACCGACCACTTCGGCGCGCGAATAATCGAGGCTGGTCGTCTCGGTGTCGAACGCGAACAGGTCAGCCGCCTCAAGGCGCGCAATCCACCGGTCGAGCGCGGCTTCGTCGAGCACGCAGTCGTACGCAACTTCAAGCGCGTCAGTCGGTGGGGGCGGCGGCTGCGCGTCGCCAGGCAGCTGGTCGAGCCAGGTGCGGAATTCCATGCGCGCGTATAGATCGCGCAACGCGGCGTTGTCGGGCGCGGTCGCGGTTAGGCCGGTGGGCGCGACCTTGAGCGCCACATCGCACTTGATGGTCGCGAGCTCGCGCGACATCTCGAGCAGCGCGACGGAGTCGCGCAGGCGCTCGCCGACCTTGCCCTTGATGGCGCTGGCGTTCGCGACGACCTCGGCGACCGAGCCGTACTCGGAGAGCCACTTCACTGCGGTCTTTGGACCGACACCCGGCACGCCGGGGATGTTGTCGCTCGCGTCGCCGACAAGCGCGAGGTAATCGATGACCTGGTCGGGGCGGATGCCGAACTTTTTGAGCACGCCTTCGTCATCAAGCACGGTATTGCTCATGGTGTTGATGAGCGTGATGCCGGGACGCACCAGCTGCGCGAGGTCCTTGTCGCCCGTCGAAATGACGACGCGCAGTCCTTGTTCGTGGGCCTGCAGCGCGAGCGTACCAATGACGTCGTCCGCCTCGACGCCGGACTCTTCAAGCAGCGGCAGGCCCATCGCGCGCACGATTGCGTGCAGCGGCTCGACCTGGCCGCGCAAGTCGTCGGGCATCGGCGGACGGTTTGCTTTGTACTCGGCGTAGAGCTCGCCGCGAAAGGTCGGGCCTTTCGCGTCGAACACGACGCCGATGTGCTCGGGCAGGTAGTCGGCGATGAGTTTGCGCAGCATGCCGACCACGCCGTACACCGCGCCGGTGGGCTGGCCGGTCGAGTTGGCGAGCGGTGGTAATGCGTGATACGCGCGGTACAGGTACGACGACGCGTCGACGAGGACCAGGACAGGGGGCTTCTCGCTCACGGCAGCGTCTCCTCACCGCGCCACAGGTCCGCGATCGTTTCGCGTACGCGGATTTCATGCACGATGTCGCCGTCGACCAGGACCTCCGCGGCACGCGGTCGCGCATTGTAATGCGAACTCATGCTGGCGCCGTAAGCGCCGGCACAGCCAATCTTGACGAGGTCACCGCGCTTCGCGCCGAGCACTCGCGCGCGCCCGAGTACGTCGCCGGATTCGCACAGCGGGCCGACGACATCGCACTCGACGGGTTCGGTGTCGCCGCCAATGACCTCGATCGGATGCCATGCGTCGTACAACGCCGGCCGCATGAGCTCACTCATACCTGCATCCACCACGATGAAACCGGGTTTCACGAGCTCCACGCGCGCGAGTAACGTACCGGCCTCCGCGACCAGCGCGCGGCCTGGCTCGACGACGATGCGCAACGCGCGGGTGCCGATCGCGCCGCGAACCAACGCCGCGTACTCGTCGACGGAGGGGGGCGTTTCGTCGCGGTAACGCACGCCGAGGCCGCCGCCAACGTCGATCGTCCGCAGTTTCAGCCCCGACGCGCACAACGCGTCGTGCAGCGCGAGCACCCGGTCGAGCGCGACACGGAGCGGCGCGAGGTCGAGCAACTGCGACCCAATGTGAACCGCAAGCCCGTGCAGTGCGACACCCGGCAGCGTCGCTGCATGGCGCGCGACCACGGGCGCCTCATCGAGCGCGATGCCGAACTTGTCGCCGTGGTTACCGGTCGCGATGTGTGGATGCGTGCCGGCGTCGACGCCGGGGTTCACGCGCAGGACGACCGGCGCTGTGAGCCGCGCCGTGGTCGCGCGCGCGTTCACGAGCTCAAGTTCGGCAGCGGATTCGACGTTGATGCTCGCGACGCCCGCGGCAAGCGCGGCGTCGATCTCGTCTGCGCGCTTGCCGACGCCGGAGAAAACCACGGTGCTTGTGTCGCCGCCCGCGCGCTCGACGCGCGCGAGCTCACCGCATGAAACGACGTCGAAGCCGAACCCGGCACGCGCAAACCACTGCAGCAGCGCGAGGCTACCGTTCGCTTTCACCGCGTAGCAGATGCGCGCGTCGAGCCCGTCGAATGCACTTTTCCATTCGGCAATCCGCGCGTCGAGGAGCGCGGCGTCGTAGACCCAGAGAGGTGTTCCGTAACGGGCGGCAACCCGCCGCAGCATCCCGCGGTCAGGCATCAGGGCGCGTCGCGACGCCGGGTCTTGGCATCCGCCTCGTCGTCTTCCTCGTCATCCGCCGGCTGCACAGCGGTGGGAACCGGCGGGTCTTCCGGTGCAATCAGCCCGCCCTTTTGGCCGCAGCCGGCGGCCGTGAGGAGCAACAGGATGATGAGGAACGCGCGCATTGGCCGATTATACCGCCGGTCTAATTTCCGACGTGCACGCCGCGCAGCGCGTCGCCTCCGACGGGATCTGCGACAGGCAGAACGGGCACGCGCGGGTTGCCGGCGTCTCGCCGGTGGTCTCTGGGGACTCCTCTTTGCGGCGACGCAGCGAATTGATCCATTTGATGACCAGGAAGATCGAGAAAGCCACGATGAGGAACTCGATGATGCGGGTGATGAAAACGCCGTACTTGAGGACGGCTGCGCCGGCGGCCTCTGCTTCCGTGAGCGTCGCGAACTCGGCGCCCGACAGGTTCACGTACAGGCTCGCAAGGTCGACGTTGCGCAGCACGAGGCCGAACACCGGGTTGATGACGTCGGTCACCAGCGAATTGACGATGCCGGTGAACGCGGCGCCGATGACGATACCGACCGCCATGTCCAGCACGTTGCCGCGCAGCGCAAATTCTTTGAATTCTCTGAGCATGGGAACGCTCCCGTGTCCCGCGGATGCGCGGGTTCTGTGCGATTATAGGCGCGATGCTCACCACCGTTGAACATGAACCGACAGACGCGATCGGCAGCGTGGTCTGGCTGCACGGTCTCGGCGCCGACGGCCACGATTTTGAGCCCATCATCCCGGAGATTGGGTTGCCGCTGCGTTATGTATTTCCCCATGCGCCGGTGCGACCGATTTCGATGAACGGCGGCCTGCAGATGCGTGCATGGTTCGACCTCTATTCGTCAATCCGCGACGCACGCGTCGATCACGCTGGCATCGCCGAAGCGCGCGCGTCGGTCACCGCGCTGATTGACCGCGAAGTCGAGCGTGGCACGCCACCCGAACGCATCGTGATAGCCGGCTTTTCGCAGGGCGGGGCGCTTGCGCTCGCAACGGGCCTTGCGTATCCGTCGCCGCTCGCCGCAATCGTAAGTCTGTCCGCGTGGTTGCCACCTGCGTATGCGAACGCGGTGCCAGCCCAGGCTGAGACGCCGATGTTCATCGGGCATGGCGCCTACGATCGGGTTGTCGAAGCATCACTGGGGCGCGCGACCCACGCATCGCTCGTCGCGCGCGGCTGCGCGGCCGAGTGGCATGAGTACCCGATGGAGCACCAGGTTGCTGCACGGGAAATTGCGGATTTGCGCGCGTTCCTCGCGCGCGTGTTTGCCTAGCGTTCGATCGTCCAGAGAAGGTCTGTGCTGTCGGCGCGTGGCCCGGTCTCTGCCTCGATAGTCCAGTTTCGGTGCAGGTGGTAGCGCAGCCGGATGGAGTTCGCCGGGTCGAACAGGCCGATGCCGTAACCGATGTACAGCCTCGGCGACAGGTAGTGCCCGATGACGAGCGCGGCTTCCTCGGGGGTGGTGCCGCGGTCGATGCCGACGTCGCTGAGTCCGAGTCGGCGCCCCAGTTCGCGCGCGACCATTTCACCGCCGGCAAGTCCCGCTGTATTCCGCGTGCGGTCGAGCAGTTGCTGCTCCGCGCCGGTCGCCTGGTTCAACGGCGAGCCCAGCACGAGCCACGACATCAGTTCCGCCTGCGGCATCGGTGGGTCCGAGAACAGATGCAGTTCTGGTTCGCGCAGCGTCCCACGCACGTCGACACCCACCGTGACGTCCTGGATTTCGCGCACCGCGCGGACCGACAGACCCGGATGCGTGAGGGGCCCGCCTGCAAACAGCAAGCGACCAAATTCGATGTCGAGTTGCTGTCCCCAAGCCTGGTAGCGGCCGTCCGTCACACTGAGTTCGCCGGTGCCACGCGTCGGGCGATCCGGTTCATCGATTGCCGTGAGGCTACCGGTGACGTCACCGGTCAGGCCGAAGCCGTCGAAACTCACGTCGCCGAGCACGATGCGTATTCGCGATGAAATTCGCCACGGATTCTTTTCCTCGTCGACCGGTTCATCGAGCAGGATCTCGTCGGCGGATACGGTGACCTGCCCCTCAAAATCCCGCGGCGAGATGCGCGCGAATGGGATGCGCACCTCGCCGTCCACAGACACCGCGTGGCCAGCAATCTCGATGCCGATGTCCGGCGACACGTCGACCTGAAATTCCGGCATGTTCATCGCGCGGAACGACTCGCCCGTGAGCCGTGAGGACCCACTGAGTTGGCCGTCGGTGACGTCGAATCGGCCATCAAACTTGAGCTGCCCATCGCCCGACGTAACCGCGCCGCGTAGGCCAAGGCCGGTCCGCGTGCCCTGCAGCGCCAGCCCGAGGTCCGTGAGGCTGAGGCCCAGGCGCGGGATGGTGGTCACGCCGTCCTCGATCGCGAGGCTGCCGTCGAACACGGGGTCGGACAGTGTGCCGGTGACGCGCAGGTCCGCGCGCACGAGCCCGCTGACCGTACCGATGTCCGGGATGAAAGCCGGCAAGAGGTCAAGATCCGAGAACTGGCCGGCAATATGCGTACGGAACGGCCGTGCGTCCGCAGCGCCTTCGGCAGTGTCGAACAAGGGGAGTTGCAGCTCGGCGTCCAGATTGCCGCCCTCTACGAGCGAGAACCCTGCGGTCGCGTGCAGCGTACTGCCCGCTACTTGGCCGCTCACGCGCGCCGACTCCCAACTCAGTAATGCGACCGGCTCTCCGCGCACGAACTGTCGCCACTGCCCCTCGCTGACAGAGAGTTCACCACGCGCGGACAGCGCTTCGCCGGATGGCCATTCGAGTTCCGCGTTGCCGCTGAGGCGGCCGGAATATTGGAAGCCTGTCGGCAACCAACGCGACAGGTCCTGCAATGGCAGGCCAGTCAGGCTCGCGTTCGCGACCAGTGACTCGCCGGCGACCCAGTCGAGATCGCCGCAGACTTCATTCGTCGTCTCACGCTGCTGCCAGCACACCGACCCGAGCGTCACGCGCTGCGCGCCCGCATCGAGGCGCGCCGCACGGTTGATTGCCCACGGCGATTCATCCGGATTCGTGAAGGTCGCCTCGCGCACGCGTCCGGTAAAGGCGCCGTCGCGCCAAGCGCCCGCAAGCGCGAGCGATGCAGTGCTTCCGAGCGCGTCGGCATCTACGGAAACCGTCAGCGCGTTTCGCGTGCCTGCGACGCTCACCTGCGTACGATCGAACGTGCGCTCGCCGATGTCGACGCGCTCAATGAGAAGTTCCGCGTCCGCGGCGCCGGTTTCGGCGCCGAGATCGATTGCGCCGCGACCGCGGACGCGGCCCGCGGCGTAGTCTGCGTACGCGAGGTCGGCGCCGTCGACGTCGAATGCGAGCGCGGGCGCGTCGCCGTCGCCGCTGAGGCTACCGTGCCCTTGCAGGCGACCGGTTGCGCCGGGCAGCAGCGCCGCGATGTCGGGCGCATCGATGCGCCAAGTGAGGTCCAGTGTCGGCGCCCATCGCCCCGCGATTTCCGCGTGCGCGTCGCCGACGTTGAGCGCAACCGCGAGCCGTTCAATCGTGCCCGCGACGCCGACAATCTCCGCATCCGCGCGCAACGGCCGGTCACGCACTCGGCCTTCACCATCGCTGAGCGCGACGGACCAGCGCGCGCCGACGACGGATGCGTCGAACGTGCCGTCGAGTTGGCCGGGCCAGCTGGGCGGCAGGCGTGCGACATCCAGCCCCGTCGCGCGGAGCCGCACGTCCGCGCGTACACCGTCCGACCACGACAGCGTCCCGTCGCCCGACGCCGTCCCGCCGAGACCTTGAACCCGGATTCCACTTGCGGCCAGACGGGAGCGATCGCCGCGAGCCTTCAAGGTGATTGCGAGGGGGCCCACTGCGGGCGGCGTGAGGGTCGTCGCGACGGTGCCGCGCCATTCATCAAGCGTTCCCTCGGCGGCGAGTTCACCGCGACTGCCTTCAAGGTTGAACAGCGCGAGATTTGCCCAGTCAGCGTTTACCCGGATTGTCGGCGATGCGCTGTTTTGCCACTCGAGTTCACCGTTCGCGACGACGCGTCCGTCCGGCGATGCACCAAATTGCGCGTCGACTGCGGCGACCGCGCGCTTGGCGCCGAACGTCACAGTCGCAGTGCCATCGGCGCTGCGCCACGGGCCGTCGAAATCGTCCGGTGGCCAGTTGAGGCCTCGCCAGTTTGCATGCGCGGCGCCGGACGGCGCGGCGCCGGTCCAATCGACGTGGCCGTCGATCGTGACGGGCCCCTCGATGCCGTCACCGGAAACCTGCAAGCGCCGGATGCCGAGCAACCGATTGCCCCAATTCAGGTCCAACTCAACCGCGGCGTCGGGCCAGCCCGGTATGCGCACGGTGCCGGCGCCGTTCGCGGCGAGGTTTTCGTAGCCGCCGTCGAGCTCAAAAGCGCCGGCGACACGCACGCCGGGCAAGGCCTTGACCCACGGTCCAATGGCGACGTCGTCGAGCGCAAGGGTGCCGAGCAGGCGTGGCGACCCGAGGAGGTCGCGCACGCTGCCATCGAACACCGCGCCGCCGTCGCTGCGCGCACGCACGACGATGTCGAGTTCTGACCGAAGCGCGCCGTCCGCTTCGAGGCCGGCCGTGACGGATGGGCGGCCGTCGAGTGAGATTGCGCCATTGCCGGAAACGCTCAAGGGCCAGTCGCCGCGGGGCTGCACGGAAATCGCGGCCGCGAACGACAAGGCTGCGCCAGACGCGCTCACGCGCGCGGCGCTGAACAGGCGGGGATCGCCATAAAGATCCGTTGCAGTGACGGTGTGTGCATCGACAAGCAACGCGCCGTCCCGTGAAACGGTTACACGATCGACGGCCAATTCGCCAACGCGGACGACGATGGGAAGTTCGATGTCCGGCAGCCGCCACGCTTCGCGCGGACGTGACGGGGCGTCCGGGTCGCGCACGGGTAGCGTGACGGCGACGTGGGTCGCGTAGAGCGTTTGCAGGTTCAGCCGGCCGGACAGCGCGTGCCACGCACGCCAGCGGCTCGCGAGGTCGGTCACCGTGACCTCGGCGCCGCCGGCGCTGCGCCAGCGCACTCGGTCCGCGCTGATGCCGGTCAGCAAGCGGCCTTGAACGCCATCCACTTCGAGCCCCGGTCACTGGCGCGCAGCGAATGCGACGACTGCCCGCAGCGCGGTTTCGCTCACGAGCAGCGTGCCGGGCACCACGACCAGCACCACGAGTATCGCGACGACGAACAGGCGCCGGCGCCGCGTCACAAGTCCACACCGAGCGTCAGGTGGAACCGCATCGAGCTATCGTTCGGGTCTGCGATGGGTTGCGCGACGTCGAGTGCGACCACGGCGAACGGCA
>CAYXYM010000172.1:0-6479 GCA_964469285.1 uncultured Gammaproteobacteria bacterium
ACGCTCTCCACCGCGGTGAAACTATCAACAAAGAACATCGGCGTCCGCTCGCGTAGCTCGTGCATCAGCCAGCTCATGTGGCCGGGGTGGCGCGTAAGAAGGCTGCCCATGTGGTTGTTGACGCCAACGACATGCGGAACCGAGGCGAGGCCCGCGGCGACTATGCGCCTGAATTCCGCCTCGCCGGTGTCCAGCATGATCGCACCGGGGCCGAGGTCTTTACCGCTGAGCGCCTGCAACGGCAGGTGCAACATGACCTCCTTGCCCTGAGCGTGCGCGCGCTTCGCGAGTGTCGGCGTGAATGGGGCATGCGGCAGAAACGCCAGCGCAACTGGGCCGGTAAGCATCGTTGCGCGAACACCGTCCGTCTCACGGTCGCCGATGTCGTCGATGATGATTGCGATGCGGGGCGTGGCCGCGAGCGCCAACGCGAGCGTAGCCGTCGCGAATGGGTTCATCGGCCCGCGCGCGCGTGCATGATACGCATGCCCCGCAACAGATTAAGCGCTTCCTTCAGCGAGTAGTCGTCGTTGGGGTCGGTCGCCGGCGTCGCATCCACTTCGATGTCGGGCGTGATTCCGACCGCATTGATCGAGCGTCCTGACGGTGTGAAGTATCGCGCGGTCGTCAGCTTGAGGCCCTGGTCTGGCCCGAGCGCGAGCACGCTCTGAACGAGGCCCTTTCCGAAACTCTGTTCGCCCATCACGACCGCGCGTTGGTGGTCCTGCAGCGCGCCCGCGACGATTTCGGACGCTGACGCCGAACCTCCATCGATCAACACAACCATCGGACGACCGTCGATGATGTCGCCCTCGGTCGCGCGGCGCTCATACCGCGCCGCCGGCGTCCGGCCCGCCGCGCGCACGATCAATCCTTCGTCCAGAAACAGATCCGCGACTGCAACGGCCGCCTCGAGTACCCCACCCGGATTGCTGCGCAGGTCGAGCACGATCCCGTCGATGCCGTCCGAATAGCCTGCGAGCCGGTCAAACTCCTTCAACGCTTCTGCGCCGGTGTTCTCGTTGAACACGGACAGGCGCAGGTACGCGAATCGTTCGTCAAACAGCATACCGCGCGCGCTCGCGAGCGCGATGTTCGCGCGCTTGAGCGTGACGGTGAACGGCGCTTCAATGCCGTCGCGGTCGAGCTGCAGCTTCACCGCGGTGCCAGCGGGACCCCGTAGCAACCGAACCGCATCAGCGCCCTCGAGCGTCTGCACAACGGTGTCGTCAATGCGCAAAATCGTGTCCCCGGGGCGCACGCCAGCGGCTTTCGCCGGCCCGCCGTCGATCGGCGCCACGACCTTCAGCAGCCCCTCGTCGACCGTGACCTCGATGCCGAGGCCCTCATAGCGGCCGGTGGTGAGCGTCTCGATGTCAGCCCAGCCATCTTCGTCCAGGTAGTCCGAGTGCGGGTCGAGGCCACGCAGCATGCCGCGAATCGCGTGACGCATGAGCGTGGCGTCATCGATTTCCTCGACGTAGTCCGACTTGATGCGCTCCATCACCTCGACGAACAAGCGCAGCTCGTGCAGCGGAACCGATTCGGCAGCGGGCGCCGCTTGCGCGGGCGCTGCAACGGCAAAGAGCAGAATCGTGGTGATCAGTAATCGGTGCATGTCAGCCTCATATCAGTTCGCGCGTGCGAGCCACTGCTGGGGGTTAAGCGGCGTGCGGCCCTTGCGGAGCTCGAAGTACAGTGCCGACTGCGGCTGCCCGCCGCTGTCGCCGACCTGTGCAATCACGTCACCGGCGCGGACCCACTCGCCGACTTCCCGCAGCAAAGTCTGGTTGTGTCCGTACAGCGTGTAGTAATCATTGCCGTGATCGAGCACAAGCAGGTTGCCATAGTGCGGCATCCAGCCCGCCCATGCGACGCGCCCGTACGCAATGGCGCGCACGTCGGTACCGGCTGGCGCACCAATCAGCATCCCGCGCGAACGCGGTGCGCCGTCCCTGCGTTCGCCGAACCGCGTCAGCGTACCGCCGCGTGCAGGCCAGTCGAGGCCTCCGCGCAACGCCGCGAAATCACCACCAGCGCCGAGCTCATCGGGCACGTCTGCAAGCAGGTTCGACAAGGACTCCAAAAGCTTCAGCAAGGTCTGCTCGTCGGCCTCGAGGCGCTGCAGCCGCTGGCCGCGGTCGCGCACCTCGCGTTCGATTGACGCGATGACGGCGGCGCGCTCGTCTCGCGTGCGCGCGAATGCGTCCAGTGCGCGGCGTTCCTCGTCCTGCGCGGCGGCCAGCGCGGCCTGCTCCGCCGCCGCTTGCACCTCGAGCGCGGAAATCTCCTCAAGCAGTCCCGCCACACGGTCGATGCGGGCGACGCGGGATCGGTTCAGGTAGTCGTAATAGACCAGCGTTCGCCCGACAGCGGCCGGATCTTGCTGATTCAGCATGAGCTTCAAGCGCTCCTGGCGTCCCAGCGCATACGCAGCGCGCAACTGGCCCGCCAGCGCTGCGTGTTCTCGGTCGAGTTCGCGCACGCGCAGCGCACGATCGGCGGCAATGCCTTGCAGCCGCGCGCGCGCTGCGGCGAGCCGTTTCTCGATATCCCGGAGAATTGCAGCGTGTCTTGCAATGGTCTGTTCGCTATCGCGCAATGCCGCGCGGGCCGCGTCGCGACGCCCAAGGTCCGCGTCGAGCGTCGATCGGAGCGATTGGATGCGTTCGCGCAACTGTTCGAGCTCGGCCGCGCGCTGCGCGGCTTCACCGGACTGCGCGCCCGCCGCGGAACAGAACCCCAGAAGAACCGCCGTCGCACACCGAAGCGCCCAATGTGAGAGCGGCGCCTTCGCGCCGCGATTCGGGCGCTCAGCCACCCACGATCCGTAAAAGCGCTTTGCCCGTCATTTCTTTCGGCTGCGGCAGGCCCAACAGCACGAGCAGACTCGGCGCGACGTCCGACAGGACGCCCGTGCCAGACATCTCGACAGCTCGCGCGCCGAAATACACGAACGGCACGAGGTTGGTCGTATGCGCGGTGTGCGCCTGACCGGTCTCCGCGTCGTGCAGCTGCTCGACGTTGCCGTGATCTGCGGTGATCAGCATCTCGCCACCGACCTCGGACAGTGCATCTCCGATACGAGCGAGGCTCGCATCGACGGCCTCGACCGCAGCGACGGCCGCTGCGAACACGCCGGTATGCCCGACCATGTCCGCGTTCGCGTAATTGCAAATGATTAGGTCGTAGTTGTTCGACCGGATCGCCTCGCACAAGCGGTCGGTGAGCTCCGGCGCGCTCATCTCCGGCTTCAAGTCGTAAGTCGCGACATGGGGCGAGGGCACGAGCACGCGGTCCTCCCCGTCGAATTCGTCTTCGCGGCCGCCGTTGAAGAAGAACGTCACATGCGCGTATTTTTCAGTCTCCGCGATGCGCAACTGCCGGAGTCCATGCGCTGCGGCGTACTCGCCGAGCACATTCGACAACGCGGCTGGCGGGAAGGCGACTGGGCAGTCGAAGTCCTGCTGGTATTCGGTCAGCGTGACGAACGCCGCGAGTGCCGGGCGTCGCGTGCGTTGGAAGCCGTCGAATGCAGGCTGCGTGAACGCAGCGGTTAATTGCCGCGCACGGTCGGCGCGAAAATTCATGAATACCACCGCATCGCCGTCGACGACGGGCGCGGGCGCACCGATAAGCGTCGGCATCACGAATTCATCCGATTCGTCGCGCGCATAAGCGGCCGTGAGCGCCGCATCCGCGTCGGGTGCTGTATGCGGCGCGACGCCCAGCGTCAGCATGTCGTACGCAAGTCGTACGCGATCCCAGCGTTTGTCGCGGTCCATCGCGTAATAACGCCCGCACAACGACGCAATACGCGCACCGTCGAATCGTGCGCACCGGGCCTCAAGGCGCTTGATCGACTCGCGTGCGCTGCGCGGCGGCGTGTCCCGCCCGTCGAGAAATGCGTGGACGCAGATCCGCTGAGCGCCGCGTTGCGCCGCGAGTTCGACCATCGCGAAGAGGTGCTCCTCGTGGCTGTGAACGCCGCCCGGCGACAGCAGCCCGAAAATGTGGACTGCGCCGTCGACCGAGGTCGCCCCGTCGACGGCGGCCACGAGCGCAGCGTTCTCATAAAACGTGCCGTCGTCGATTGCCTTGCCGATGCGCGTGAGTTCCTGGTAAACAACGCGCCCGGAGCCGATGTTCAGGTGCCCCACCTCGGAATTACCCATCTGCCCGGCCGGCAGGCCAACCGCATCGCCGGACGTATCAATGAGGGTATGGGGCGCGTCGCGCCACAACTGGCTCCAGAACGGCGTGTTCGCGGCCCGGATGGCGTTGTGTTCAGCGGCCTCGCTGTGGCCCCAGCCATCGAGGATGACCAGGACAATCGGTCGGGGGCGGTTCGGCATGCATGCATTTTACATTACAATGTGCCGGCCAATGTCCCAGTATCTCGAGTTCATTTCGAATCATCCGTTCCTGACGGCGTCCGCAGCGGCGCTGCTCGGGCTCATTGTCGCGTTCGAACTGCGCAACGCGACGCGTGGCTACCAAAGCGTGGACGCCGCTGACGCGCCGCGCCTCATCAACCACGACGACGCGGTGGTACTCGACGTGCGGCCGCGTGATGCTTACAAGAAGGCGCGCATCATCAATGCCGTGAGCTTGCCGGCAGATACGATCGCCGACCAGGACCTCACGAAGTACACGGACACACCGCTGATCGTGTACGACGACAACGGCACGGCATCTTCGCGCGTCGCGGCGCAACTGGTACGCGGCGGTTGCAAGCGTGTCTACCAGTTGAATGGTGGGCTCGCGGCCTGGCAATCGGCGGGCATGCCGCTGGCGAAATGACTGCGGCTGTCACCCTCTATACCACCGACTTCTGCGGCTATTGCTCACGCGCCCGGAGGCTGTTCGAAAAAAAGGGCGTCGCGTTCGAAGACATCCGTGTCGACAGCGATCCTGAGCGGCGCAAGGAAATGATGCACCGCAGCGGCCGCCGTACCGTGCCGCAGATATTCATCGGCGATCACCACATTGGTGGTTGCGACGATTTGTACGCGCTTGAACGCGCGGGCAAGCTCGACCCATTGATCAACGAAGGAAACAAGTAATGGCAGAAGCACCTACGAAAACCGCGAACCTGTTGCGCACGTACTTGCGCGACGCGTCGCTGGAGTCGCCAAACACCCCGGGGATTTTCACCGCCACCGGTGACTCCCAGTTCAAACTCGAAGTGAATGTCACGCACCGCAAGGGCGACAACGACCACTACGAAGTCACGCTGACCCTGTCCGCGAAAGCGACGATGGGTGAGCAGACGATGTTCCTGGTCGAGGTCCAGCAGGCAGGCCTGCTGCACATCGTCGGCATTGAAGGCGATGAACTCGACAGCTTGCTTGGCGCTTGGACACCGCAGCAGTTGTATCCGTTCGCGCGTGAAGTCGTCTCGAGTCTGTCGATGCATGCGGGCTTCCCGCAGGTCATGCTGCCGCTCGTGAATTTCGAGCAGTTCTACCAGCAGAACCGCGCCGCAAAAGCAGCCGGCGCGGGCGTGACCGCCCCGGCCGACCCACCGGCGGGCAGCGCGCACTGACCACACGACCCATCGCGGTCATCGGCGCGGGCTCCTGGGGCACCGCGCTCGCGATGCAACTTGCGCGTGCCGGTGCCACGAGGCTTTGGGGCCGGGATGCGGCGCAGATTGAAGCAATGGCGGCCGCGCGCGAGAACACGCGCTACCTGCCGGGCGCCCGCTTTCCCGATGGACTAATGCCGACCGCCGACCTCGCCGCCGCGTGCGACGGCGTCCGCGATGTCATCGTCGCCGTACCCTCCCACGCCTTCCGTGAAACACTCGTTCTCCTCGCAACCTCGTTGCAGCCGGACGCCCGGGTCGCTTACGCGGTCAAAGGCTTTGAGCCCGGAAGTGGCACGCTGCCACACGCGGTCGCCGACGAAGTCCTCGGGGCGTCTGTCCCGACGGCCGTGCTGTCGGGTCCGACGTTCGCCGCCGAAGTCGCCGCGGATCTCCCTACCGCGATCGTCGCCGCAACCGAAGACGCCGACTTTGCCGCGGCGTTGACCCGCGCGCTGCACCACGGGCGCTTCCGCACGTATCGAACCGACGATGTGATCGGTGTCGAGGTCGGTGGCGCCGTGAAGAACGTGCTCGCAATCGCAGCTGGCTTATCGGACGGGCTCGGCTTCGGCGCGAACGCGCGCGCGGCGTTGATCACGCGCGGCCTCTCAGAAATTGTTCGACTCGGGGTCGCGCTAGGCGGTCGGCAGGAAACATTCCTCGGGCTCGCCGGCATCGGCGACCTGGTACTGACGTGCACCGACGACCAATCCCGCAATCGCCGGTTCGGACTCGCGCTCGGCCGCGGCGCCGACCGCGCAACCGCGGAGCGCGAGATCAAGCAAGTGGTCGAGGGCATCAGCGCCGCGGCCGAAACGGTCCGCCTCGCGGAGCGGCTCGGCATCGAGATGCCGATCGCCGTGCAGGTCAATGCCGTCGCGAACCT
>CAYXYM010000173.1:0-2721 GCA_964469285.1 uncultured Gammaproteobacteria bacterium
GCCTTCCACCGAATGCGTCGTCGTGATGATCAAGCGACTCCCTCCCGTTGGCGTTCTCTCCATCCGATATCCCTACGGAAGAACGCCCCGTGGAACTCGATGCGCTCCGCCGCGTCGCGGCTCGCGTCGGCCGCGGCGGCGAAGGTAGGCCCGAGCGCCGTCACCGCCAGAACGCGGCCTCCCGAGGTGACCAGCGACTCGCCTTCGCGCCGCGTGCCCGCGTGGAAGACCACTAGGTCGTCGTGCTCGAGCTCGTCCGGGATCCGGATCGGCTTCCCGCGCTCGTAGGGTCCGGGGTATCCCCCCGAGGCCACGACCGTGGTCACGGCGGCGCCGGGACGCCGCCGGATGCTCGCGCCCCGAAGGCTTCCGCCCTCCGCGACGGTGGCCAGCAGATCGAGGAGGGAGGAATCCAGGAGGGGGAGCACGGCCTGCGTCTCCGGGTCTCCGAAGCGGCAATTGAATTCAATCACGCGCGGGGCGCCGTCGCCGTCAATCATCAAGCCCGCATACAGAAAACCTGTGTACTCGATGCCCTCAGCGGCGAGTCCGCGCACGGTCGGCGCGATTACCTCGCGCATCACGCGTGCATGCACGTCCGGCGTCACGATGGGCGCGGGCGAGTACGCGCCCATGCCACCGGTGTTCGGGCCTTCGTCGCCGTCGAAGCGGCGTTTGTGGTCCTGAGACGACGCGAGCGGCAACGCGATGCCGGCGCCCACGATGCAGATGAAGCTCGCTTCTTCGCCCGACAGGAATTCCTCGACCACCACGCGATGGCCGGCGTCGCCGAATGCGTTGCCGGACAACATGTCGGCGACGGCGGCTTCGGCTTCCTCGGTCGACTCCGCGACCACGACGCCCTTGCCGGCCGCCAGGCCGTCGGCCTTTACCACGACAGGCGCGCCGAGCTCACGAATCAGCGTGACCGCCGGCGCGACTTCGGTAAACGCGCCATAACGCGCCGTCGGGATGCCGTGCCGGTCCAGGAAGTCCTTCGCGAACGCTTTAGAGCCCTCGAGCCGCGCAGCCGCGGCCGTCGGCCCGAAGATGCGCAGGCCCGCTTTGCAAAACCGGTCGACGACGCCCGCAACCAGCGGCTGCTCGGGCCCGACGATGGTGAGGTCGATGCGCTCGCGCTTCGCGAGCGCCAGCAGGCCATCGAGGTCGTCGGCTTTAACCGCGACGTTGGCGACTTTCGGTTCGGCGGCGGTACCGGCGTTGCCCGGTGCGACCAGCACGCGTTGTACGCGATCCGATTGCGCCACTTTCCACGCGAGCGCGTGTTCGCGGCCACCGCCACCAATGATGAGGATGTTCAATGCCGGAAATGGCGGACGCCGGTGAAGACCATTGCGAGGCCGTGTTCGTCGGCCGCGGCGATGACTTCGGCGTCGCGCTGCGAGCCGCCGGGCTGGATGACGGCCTTGATGCCGGCCTCCGCCGCCGCATCGATGCCGTCGCGGAACGGGAAGAACGCGTCGGACGCCATCACGGAGCCTTGGACCTCGAGGCCCTCGTCGGCGGCCTTGATGCCGGCGATGCGCGCGCTGTACACGCGACTCATCTGGCCGGCGCCGACGCCGAGGGTCGCGAGATCACGGCAGTAAACAATCGCGTTGGATTTCACGAACTTGGCGACGCGCCACGCAAACAGTAAATCGCGGAATTCGTCGGCCGTCGGCTTTCGCTTCGTGACCACTTTGAGGTCCGATTTGCCGATCGCCGCGAGGTCGCGATCCTGAACCAGCATGCCGCCGGTCACGCGGCGATAGTCGAGCGCGGGCACACGGCGCGCTGGCCACTGCCCGCACACCAGAAGGCGAACGTTCTTCTTTCCTGCAACCACGGCGCGTGCATCAGGCGTTGCGTCGGGCGCAATGATGACTTCGACGAACTGACGCTCGACGATCGCCGAGGCAGTATCGGCGTCCAGTGGGCGGTTGAGCGCGATGATGCCGCCAAACGCGGAGGTCGGGTCGGTCTTGTATGCGCGCTCGTACGCGTCGAGCTGCGTGCCAGCCACCGCGACGCCGCACGGGTTCGCGTGTTTCACGATTACGCACGCAGGCTCGTCGAACTGCTTTACGCACTCGAGCGCGGCGTCCGCATCCGCAATGTTGTTGAACGAGAGTTCCTTGCCCTGGAGTTGTGTCGCGGTGGCGACGCCGGGCTCGGACGGCTCGGCATCCACATAAAACGCTGCGCGCTGGTGCGGGTTCTCGCCGTAGCGAAGGTCGAGCGCCTTCGAGAATTGTACGGTGTGCGATTCGGGGAATTCGGCATCGAGCCCCGTGAGCCAGTCGCTGACCGCGCCGTCGTACGCGGCGGTGTGCGCATAGGCCTTCGCGGCGAGCTCGCGGCGCAGGTCGAAAGGGACTTCGTCGTGCGTTTCGAGCGCGGCCATCACGCGCGCGTAGTCGGCGGTGTCCACAACTACGGCGACGGACGCGTGGTTCTTCGCCGCAGCGCGCAGCATCGCGGGGCCGCCGATGTCGATGTTCTCGATGAGTTCGTCATAGGTCGAAGCCGACTTCGCGAGCGTCTCGCGAAACGGGTACAGGTTAACGACCAAGAGGTCGATCGGCGCGATGCCGTGCTCGGCCATCACGGCCTCGTCGGTCCCGCGTCGGCCGAGCAGGCCGCCGTGGATCTTCGGATGGAGCGTCTTCACGCGACCGTCCATGATTTCAGGAAAGCCCGTGTGGTCTGCGACCTCAC
>CAYXYM010000174.1:0-2640 GCA_964469285.1 uncultured Gammaproteobacteria bacterium
AGCACGGTGAGCACGCCGATTGCGCGAACGGCCTGACGGATGCCAACGACATTCACCCACGTCAGCAGCCCAACGACGAACAAGAGCAACGCGACACGCCCAACGCCTTCCGCGGCGTCCGGCCAGAAAAAGCCGACGGAAGCGACGAGTAAGTTGATGTTTGCGGCGAATGCCGTCACACGCGCGATGTAGAACGCCCAACCGGTCTGGAAACCCGCGAACGGGCCGAACGCGGTGCGCGCATACAGAATCGGACCACCGGTTCCGCGGAAATGGCCAGCGAGTTCTGCGAAGCAGAGAATCACCGCGCCGAGCAGCACACTGCACGCGACGAAGACGAGCGGACTCCACGCGCCGGCAAGCGCGGCCGCGCCCGCTGGGACGCCAAAAATGCCGGCGCCGATCATGCCATTGACCGCCAGCATCCAAATGCCGACCGCCGTCAGACGGCGTATCAGCGGTTCGTCGATATCCATCAAAAAATCCGGCCCCGCAAGCGGGGCCGGCTCTGGTACGGGTAAGCCGAGTTTACTCGATTATTGCACGCGTGACGGTCGCCTCCAGCGTGTAGCTCGCGTACAGCGTCACGTAGCCGGTGACCTCGAGCGTGTACGTTCCGGGCTTCCGCACTGCGAAAATCAGCGACTCGGGGTTGCTGAGCGTGGCACCCGACGCGACTTGGTTACCGTCGGGGTCGACAAGATACAGGTCGGCATCGAGGAGCCCGGTCCACGAGAGGACTGCGCTGATGGCCGTCGCGTCTTCGCCGACTTCAATCGTATGGCGCTCGATCTGCAGATTCTCGGCGGACGGACCGAGTGTGCCTGTGAACACTTGCGTCTCATCGACGAACGACACATTCACCGGATACAGCGCGCCGTCGACGATCAGCCCATCGAAGTACACGCCACCCTCGATCGCACGCAGCTCGACGGTATGCACGCCATCACCGAGGCCGCCAAGCGCGAATACGGCGTCGAATTCGCGCACGTCGCTGTAGAAGCTGATCGTGTCGCGGTATTGCCCATCGACATAGACGGCGGCGGTTCCGCCCTTACGATCGGTCGGGTACTGGAACTTGAGTGACGACCCGGCGAACTTCGCATACACCGAGCCGCCGGCGCGGCCCTTGAATTCACGGTACACCCCGTCCGACGCGTCGCCGGCGGTGACGGTGCGCCAGTTGCCGGAAAATACGAGCCGGTCATCAGTGTCGGCGACGAATTCCCAGTCGCCCGATGCCGCATGCGCGACATCGCCCGAGAGGAACGCCGCACGCGCGCCGGTGGTCGCCTGCGCAGCCTCGACGGCCGTCCGCACGTTGATGTAGCCCGCGCCAACCTGGTGGAACGCGTAGCCCGGCATCGGGTCGGCCGTGGCGACGAGGAGGTCTTCGACCTGGTCCGGCGACAGCTCTGGATTGGCGCTGAGCAGTAGCGCCGCCGCGCCGGCAACGAATGGCGTCGCCATGCTCGTGCCGCTCATGCCTGCGTAATGCACTGCGTACTCCGGGTACGCCGGGTCGATGACCGGGTCAAGTGCGGGTAGCGGCGTGAGCAGCGCACGCGTGGATACGATGCCCGACCCCGGCGCCGTAATGTCGGGATGCTTGAGCGGGTCGCCCGCGACGCCTCGGCTGGAGAAGTCGGCGAGCGCCTTATCTGCCGTGCCGGCTGCGACGTTGATGACCCACGGCGCGATTGCATACTGGTTCAATGTATCGTCGTCCGGACCGGAGTTGGATGCGGCGAACAACACGACCATGCCGCGCCGGTATGCCTCATACGACGCAACGTTGATTGGATTGTTCGGATCCAGCGTCGCGCCGTCGCCGCCGCCCCAGCTGTTCGTAATGATGTCGATGCCCAGGCGCTCCTGATTCGCAATCGCGTAGTCGAAGCCGAGCAATGCGTGCAGGATTGCGATTGCCTCACCCGCGCCGAGGCCGACCAGCGTCGCGTCGGGCGCGATGCCGTCGTGATAGTAGGGTCGGCGGGTATCGGTTGAAGAGGCAGCGCCGCTACCCGCCACGGTGCCGGCGACGTGTGTGCCGTGGCCGCTGCTGGTATCGGTATTCGGCTGGCCCTCGAGGAACGCCGTCATACCGCCAAGCAGGTCGAGGTCGCCGATGATCTTCACGTTCTCGATCGTCGTCGACCCCATGGCCAAGTCCTGATGGGTCGCGTCGACACCCGAGTCGAGCACCGCGATGGTGACGCCCGCACCCCGTATGCCGAGATCGTCGTGGACGGTATGCCCACTGGTGATTTCACCCGACGTGAAGTTCGAGTATTCGAGACGCTCGTTCAAATAGATACTGCGGACGCCCGGTAGGTCTGCAATCAGCTCCAACTGTAGACGCGAAACGACCGCGCCCGCCATCGGCAACTGCTCGAGCTGGACGACCGAGCTAACGAGCCCGGCCAAGGATGGTCGCGAGGCGCCGTCGTCAAAGGTGATGATGACCTCGTAGGGGCCGAGGCCGTCGACCAGTTTCTGCTGGAGAGACGGACCAATCAGCGCGGCCTGGGCGGTGGTGCAGAAGACGACGATAACCGCGAGCGCGGCAAAGCGAATGGCAGATTTCATCGGCGGTGTGCTCCAAGGTTAAGGCGATTTGCCTTGACCTTAGCGAGCGTC
>CAYXYM010000175.1:0-6933 GCA_964469285.1 uncultured Gammaproteobacteria bacterium
CGGCCGCAACCTCCGCGCCCACGCGCTTCCCGATGCGCTCGCGCATCTCGCGGGCGGCCTTGTTGGTGAAGGTCAGGGCCGCAATCTGGCGCGGCGCGATGCTGAGCTCGCGGATCAGGTGTTCGATCTTGTGGGTAATCACCCGAGTCTTGCCGCTGCCCGCCCCGGCGAGCACCAGCAGCGGTCCGCCGGTATGTCGTACGGCGGCGGTCTGTTCGGGATTGAGTGACATGGAGCGGCCTATTCTCGACGATAGTCCGTGCCCTGCACAGCTTGTATTTTCGTTCAGGACTTGTTCAGGGACGCGGCGTAAACTCGACTCCATGCAAACACGAATCCCAGCAGTTCTGGCAGTCGTTACGCTCCTGGCCGCTTGCGCCGGGCCGACCGGGCCGCATGCCGAAGTCGTGCCGCAGCCGTACCCGGGCGCCGATGCGACGCATCCAGTTCGCATCGTTGAAGTGAACGGCGTCAATCTCGACGGCACGCGCGCGGTAATCACGCTGCCGCCCGGACGCCACGAGGTCGTAATGACCACCACAATTGTCGAGCCGACGTTGTTGCGATCCGCGCACGCGTCGAACATTCCGATCCGGCACGCGCTCGTGCTCGAGGTCGTGGACGGAATGCGCTACACGGTCGCCGCTTATGCGACGGGTCCGACGACAGAAGATTGGTTACCAGTGCTGGTAAGAGTTGAGGAGATGAATCGATGAAAAGATCAATGATTTGGATGGCGATTCCGGTCGCCCTGGTAATGGGCTGCGCAGGCATGGTGCCGACGGTGCCGTTATCGGCCGCGCATGGCCTGATCGTGATGCATAACAGCGTTGGCGGCGGTCAAATCCACCCGGTGCAAGTGACCGCAATCGACGGCGTCAATCTGCCAGGTGGCAGGCAAAGCTACGCGCTCGCGCCCGGTAGCCACACGCTACGCGTGGTTGGGTTGCTGAAGGATGCACATCTGCGCTCGCCTAGAATGGATATGCCAGCGTATACGCGCGGCGGCAACGCACAAGCATACGAGCTCACCATCGATATCGAGGAAGGTCAGCGCTACGTAATCGCGGCGCAGTTCAACGGCCCGACCGCGGACGACTGGGAGCCCATCATCCTGCGGTCCGAACCGATTACGCGCTAAGCGCGCGTGAAATCGCTTCGACGCGCTCGCGCAGTTCATCATCGCTGCGCAAGCGTTCACGGCAACGCCGAACCGTCACTGACACCGTAGACCGGTGCTGCACGCGCAGCGCTTCGGCGATTGCTTCCAAGGAATGCCCGCCCGGGCTGCGCGCGAGCAGCATCGCCACCGCGCGCGGCGTCGCCTGCGCGCCGCGTCCACGGCGCGGATCTTAGAGGCGCGACGCCGGTAGCGCATACGCATCCGCGACGCAGCGAACGATGTCCACGATCTCGATACCGGATCCGCCATCGACGCCAACGGTCGCGGATTGGCGTGTCTGACCGAGGGTCGGCGCGAGCCGCTTGCGCGCGTAAAACGCGCGTGTCTCCGCATCAACGCCGTAATTCACGTACGCAAGATACTGTTCCGCGCCCCCGACCAGCCGCAACAATGTTGCGGTCTCGAGCCACGCGGGCGCGTCCGCCCGCGCGCAGTACGCGCGAAGGCTCGACCATCGATACAACAACGGGTCGGAAACGAGGCGACGGTGCGCTGGCTGCAGATGGATGTAACGGCTGAGGCGCAGCGGCCACTCGTCGGGGTCGAGCAGCACAGACCGGTACCGCCGATTGAAAACCGGCCCATCACGCCGTCCGTCGCGGCGGCACCAATGCGCGTACTGCCCATTCAGCTGCCGCATCATCTGTGGCAGGTTTGCGCGCGGCGTGCGCACGAGCAGGTGGTACCCATCGGCGAGCAGGCAGTACGCGTGCACTTCGACACCCGCCGCTGCCGTGACTTCGGCGAGCACTTCGAGAAAAGTTGCGCCGCTCGCACCATCCGCGAACACCGCCGAATCCTCCGACCCACGCGCGAACACGTGATACCACGCATCCGGGTACACGATGCGCTGAGGGCGGCCCATCGCTACCCGGCTTCTTCCACGATGCCGGCAATCCGATACACGTCCCCGGCTTCGTCGCGAATCGCTTGCGTGCGTTCCACCAACCGCACGGTCGTACCGTCGGGACGCGTGACCTCGAACTTACGGACGCCGATTTTGCGCGGATTCGCGCGGCCCAACAGCGCGGAGTCCGCATAGAGCGCCTCGCGCGTCTGCCCGAGCAATTGCTCAAGCGCCGCCGTCGCGAACAACACGCGAAGCGGCTGCAATTCGGCCAGCCAGAAGGCGAGCGGCAGTGCCGCGCCGATTTCCCGTAACACGCTCTCGCCCTCGCGGGTACGCAGCTCCGCACGACGGCTCGCAGTGATATCACGCACGATGCTCAGCACCGCGGACTCTTCGTCATCACCGACGAGCGGTGCCGAGTGTGCCTCCATCCACCGCTCAGTACCGCTGCGCCCAATCAGCCGGAACTTCACCTTGCCGCGCTCGCCCTGCAGCGCCGCGCGATGGAGCTGCCAATAACTGAAGCGATCCGATGGGTGGAGATAGGTCGTCAAGGGCTCGCCCGCGAGCTCGTCGCTTGATGCGGCCTCAAACATCGTGACGCCCGCTGGATTGACGTCGCGAATCTCGCCGTCGCGGTCTACGACCATCACGCAATCCGGCTGTCCCGCGAACAGCGCGGCAAGCCGCGCCTCGCGGTCTTCGAGCGCACGCTCGGCGGCCGCGCGGTCCGCTTTCAGGTCGCGCTGGATGAGTGCCTGCTCGATCGCGTCCTCAAGTCGCGTAAGCCGGTCCTTCAGGAGGTAATCCGTAGCGCCCCGCTTCATCGCTTCACGGACGCGGTCCTCGCCGACGACGCCCGACACAACGATGACCGGAATCTCACGCCCCTCTTCATCGATGATTTCGAGGATGCGCATCGCGCCGAAGCTTGGCATCGTGTAATCCGCGATGACGAGGTCCGGGGTGTTCTTGAGCTCGTTCATGAAGGCGCGCTCGGTCTCAGCCCAATGCACCGTGTAGCCCGCTTTTTGCAGGCGCGCCTTCATGAGCGCCGCGTCATCGGCGTCATCATCCACGATCAGAATCCGCAGGTGCTTTAAATCATTCATTCAATGACAGCCAATAGTCGCCGACCTGGCGCATGGCCGCGGCGTGTTCCTCAAAATCCACCTGCTTGCGAATGTAGCTATTTGCACCAAGCCGGTAGCTTGCATCGATGTCACGCTCTTCGCCGGATGACGAGAGCACGACCACAGGAATCTTTTGCGAGCGCGGGTCGGTTTTGATGCGCTCCAGTACTTGGAGTCCGCCGATGCGCGGAAGTTTCAGGTCGAGCAGAATCAGCGCCGGCAGTTCGCCGTCCTCGCGCTCAAACAGCCTGGACAGCGCCTCGACGCCGTCGCGGGCGACGTCCACGGCGTCAATCTCCATACGTCGCAGCGCCATCAGCGCCAACTCGACGTCATCGGGGTCGTCCTCGACCAACAAGATCCGTTTAACCATGCACGCTCCCAATCGTGAACCAAAAAGTCGCTCCGTGCCCTTCCGCACTCTCGGCCCATACGCGGCCGCCATGCCGGTGTACCACCCGTTGCACGGTCGCAAGCCCGATTCCGGTCCCGGGATACTCCTGCTCCGAATGCAGCCGCTGGAATGGAGTAAACAATGAGTCTGCGTATGTTGCGTCGAAGCCTGCGCCGTTGTCCTTCACGAAGTATACCGTCTCATCGCCTTGCGTCCGGCAACCGAACACAATCCGCGCATCGTGTGTTTTCGACGAGAATTTCCATGCGTTGCGCAGTAGGTTATCGAGCACGACTTGCAATAGGCGCGGATCGCCGCTTACGGGTACGGTCGTCTCAATTTCGGTGCTGACCTCGCGTTCGGGGTCTTCTGTGCGGAGTTGGGTCAACACGCCCAAGGCAACCTCGCTGAGGTCGACTTCGCTTCTGTGTATCGGTTTCTGCGATACCCGTGACAACTGGAGCAGGTCGTCGATGAGCTGACCCATACGCATCGCACCCGCGCGAATGCGTTCGACGAAGTGCCGTCCGGTCTTGTCGAGTCGGTCCGCATACAGACGCTGAAGTTCCGCGCTGAACCCGTCCATCGCGCGCAGCGGACCGCGCAAGTCGTGCGATACCGAGTATGCGAATGCTTCGATTTCGTGCGTCCGCTCTGCGACGCGGTGCTCGAGCTCGGTATTCATGCGTAGTAACGCTTGCTGGCGATCCTTGCGCTCGGAAATGTCGCGAACGAAGCCGCTGAACTGGGGCGGTGACGTACTTCCAGTCCGCGTAATTGCGACCTCCACCGGGAACGTCGTGCCGTCGCGCCTCATCGCCTCTGTCTCGACCGTCCGGCCGGCCAGTGCACCGGCCCCGGACTCCACAAACCGCGCGAGGCCTCGCAGGTGCCGCTCACGCAGGTGCGCCGGTACGATGAGGTCGGCCATTTTCCGGCCGACCGCCTCGCCGCGTGAGTACCCGAAGAGTTGCTCTGACGCGGGGTTGAACTCGAGAATCGTGTCTTCGTGGTCAATCATGATGACGCCGTCGAGCGCGCTCGCGATGACATGGGAGAACACCTCTCCGCGCCGGCGTCGGGAGGCAAACGCCCATACTGTGAGAAACAGCAGCAGGCTGATTGTGACCCCGACAACCAACACGACGCGCGTGCGCCATTGCTCTACGCCGCCGCCGAACGTCGGATCCGATGAAAACCGGAGCGTCCACGCGTGATTCGCGAGCTCGAGCGTCACGCGGCGGTCAAACAATCCGTCACGTGCCGGCGTCGGGCTGCTCGAGTACATGAGCGCATCTTCCGTCGGGCCGACGCCGTCGAAAATCTCGAGGTGAATCGCTTTCGGCTCCGCGCCAAGTATCCCCTGCAGTAAATCGTTGACGCGAAATGGGCTGTAAACGAACCCGGCAAGCGCCTCACGGCGCTGCGCCACCGTGGCAGTCGGTGAGCCACGACGGTAAACGGGCAGGTACAAATTGAATCCCGCCTGCACTTCCTCGCCGGTTTCCTGCACGAGCGTGACGGCACCCGAGATGACGGTCTCACCGGAATCTCGCGCCAGCTCCATCGCCGCACGGCGCGTCGGCTCCGTGAACATGTCGTAGCCGAACGCGCGCTGATTGCGCCAGTCAAACGGTTCGAGGAAGACAATGGTGTGATATTCGTCGCGGTCTCCATCCGGATACACCGCGTAGTCGGGGAACCCGGACGCGCGGACCGTCGCGACGTGCCGCTCGAGATCTGCAGCATCAAGTCGCAGTGAGTAGCCGATGCCCTGTAGCCCCGGAAAGGTCTTTGCGAGTGCGAGCGTCTCGACATACACCGCCCAGTCGTTGCGCGAAACATCGTCCGACGCCGCGAACAGCGCCACGCCGCCCCGGAGTACTTGCTCGTATGACAGCATGCGCGCCCGAATCTTTTCCGTGATCTCGGCAGCGCGAAATTCGAACTGACTCTGCGCACGATCGAGCTGGAAGCTCTCCATCATCGCCACCGCAACCGCGGTCAGCAGTAGCGCGAACAAGCCCGACAGCAATGCGGTGCGCACGTCAGGTCCTCAGGCCGTGTCCGCGCTCCAACAGCCAAAGCGCCGCCGCGAACAGCGCGGCGAGAAACGCGAAGATCATCGCGAACGCGATGCCGATGCCGACGTCGCTGACGCCGAGCATCGCGTAACGGAACGCATTAACCATGTAGAGAATCGGGTTCGCCATCGACAACTCACGCCAGAAGCCGGGCAGCATGTCGACCGTGTAGAAAACTCCACCAAGATAGGTCAATGGAGTGAGCACGAACGTCGGCACGATTGAGATGTCGTCAAAGCTCTTCGCATAAACCGCATTGATGAACCCGCCGAGCGAAAACACCACGGCGGTCAGCACGGCGACCGCGACAAACAGCGGCCAATGCGCGATGTGCACCGGCGTGAAGAACATCGCGACCACGGTCACGAGGGCGCCGGTCAGGAGCCCGCGCACGACGCCGCCCGTGACATACCCGGCCAGGATCAGAATGTTGGGCAACGGGGAGACGAGCAGCTCCTCGACGTGTTTTCCGAATTTCGCACCGAAAAAACTTGAGCTCACGTTCGAGTAGGCGTTCGTGAGCACGGACATGATGATCAGGCCCGGCGCGATGTACAACATGTAGTCGTGGCCGCCCATTTCACCGATGCGACGGCCAATCAATGCGCCGAAAATGATGAAGTACAACGACATCGTGATTACGGGCGGCAGCAGTGTCTGCGTCCAGATTCGTGTCACGCGGCGCATCTCGCGGCGCACGATGGTCGAATAGCCGATCCAATTCTCGCGGCCGCGCGACATCAGGCGTCGTCCCGCTCGACCATGCGCACAAACAGTTCCTCGAGGCGGTTGACCTTGTTACGCATGCTGATCACTTCGACGCCCTGTGCGCCGAGTGCCGCGAACAGCGCATTTACGTTCTGCTGCTTGTCCACGTCGACTTCGATGGTGGTCGGGTCAAGCTGCCGGATCGAATAGCCCTCGACCACCGGCGCTACCGTCTGCGCAGCGCGGAGGTTGAACTCAAACGTCTCGGTCTGCAGCTTGGCGAGCAAATCGCGCGTGCGTCCCTGTTCCACGATGCGCCCGCCGTTGATGATCGCAATTTCACGGCACAGAATCTCGGCTTCCTCCAGATAATGGGTTGTGAGGATGATCGTGGTGCCTTCACGGTTAATGCGTCGCAAGAAGTCCCACATCGAGCGCCGGATCTCGATGTCCCCGCCCGCCGTCGGCTCGTCCAGAATCAGCAGCCGCGGCTCGTGCACGAGCGATCGGGCAATCATCAGGCGGCGCTTCATGCCGCCGGACAGGGTGCGGCTCTGCTCGTTACGCTTCTGCCACAGGCC
>CAYXYM010000176.1:0-2589 GCA_964469285.1 uncultured Gammaproteobacteria bacterium
GAATCCCATGGTCTACATGGAAAAATTCCTCGGCCATCCCCGCCACATCGAGTTTCAGGTGCTGTGCGACACGCACGGCAATACGGTGCACCTCGGCGAGCGGGATTGCTCGATGCAGCGCCGCCACCAGAAGGTCGTCGAGGAAGCACCGGCGCCCGGCATCAGTGAAAAACAGCGCAAGCAGATGGGCGAGCGCTGCGCCGACGCCTGCCGACGCATCGGTTATCGCGGCGCCGGCACGTTCGAGTTCCTGTTCCAGGACGGCAACTTCTACTTCATTGAGATGAACACGCGCGTGCAGGTCGAGCACCCGGTGACCGAAATGGTAACGGGCATCGACATCGTGAAGGAGCAACTGCGCATTGCCGCGGGCGAGACGCTGCCGTTCAAGCAGAAGGACATTGCCTGGCGCGGGCACGCCGTCGAATGCCGCCTGAACGCGGAGAATGCCCGTACTTTCATGCCGTCACCGGGCGTGATCCGCCAGTTCCACGCGCCGGGCGGCCCTGGTATCCGCGTCGACTCCCATATCTACAGCGGCTACCGCGTGCCGCCAAACTACGACTCGATGATTGGCAAGCTGATCGCGCACGGCGATACACGGGGCGGCGCGCTCGCGCGCATGCGCACTGCGCTCGGTGAAATCATCATCGACGGCATCGAGACCAACATCGCATTGCATCAGGATATTTGCAGCGACCCCGCGTTCCTCGCCGGTGGTACCGACATTCACTATTTAGAGAAGAAGCTGGGCATCAAGTAATGCCCTGGTTGCAGCTCCGCATCGAACTCGACGGGCGGGATCCGGCGCCCGTCGAGGACGCGCTGCATGCGGCGGGCGCGTTTGCGGTCACGCTGGACGATGCGCGAGACGACCCGATTTATGAGCCCCCGCCCGGCGAGCTTCCGCTCTGGCCGTCCACGCGTATGACCGGCCTGTTTTCCGGCGACGCCGACCCTGCAATCCTCGGCGCGACGCTCGAGAACGCACTCGGCCCCGACCCGCTGCCCGTGCACGAGTTCACCGCGCTCGACGACAGAACCTGGGAACGCGAATGGTTGAAGGACTTCAAGCCGATGCGTTTCGGCGAGCGGCTTTGGGTGATTCCAGGCGAACACGAACCGCCTGACTCGGGCGCGATCAATCTCAAACTCGACCCGGGCCTCGCGTTTGGGACGGGCACGCATGCGACGACTGCGCTGTGCCTCGCCTGGCTCGACGGACTCGACCTCGCGGGCAAGCGCGTCGTGGACTACGGTTGTGGTTCGGGCATCCTCGCAGTCGCCGCGGCGCGGCTCGGCGCCGCCGAGGTACTCGCAGTAGATATCGACCCGCAGGCGTTGATTGCGACGCAGGAGAATGCGGAGAGGAACGGGGTGGCGGAGTTCATAACGGTGGCGTCGCCCGAAGAAATCGCCAATCGCAGATTGGCTCCCACGGACGTTTTGGTAGCGAATATCCTGGCGGCCCCGCTAATCGCGCTGGCGCCGCGGTTCGAGGCATTGACCACACCGGGTGCGCTTGTCGCGGTATCGGGTCTGCTCCAGCGTCAAGCCGACGAAGTTCGTGCTGCGTATACATCGTGGTGCCCGCTCGACGAACTCGACGAGCGCGAGGGATGGGTTCGGCTCAGCGGCGCGAAGCGGTAGACTCTTCCCATGTACACGCGCTGCACTGAATGTGAAACGCTGTTCCGGGTCACCCGGGAACAATTGAACGCCGCGCGCGGACAAGTTCGGTGCGGGCGCTGCGGAAATGTATTCGATGCATTGTCGTCCTTGCACGAAGAAATCGCTTTCCCCATCGACTCGCAGCGCGAGAAACCCGATGATGCCGACCTCGTATTTGATGTTGAAGAAGTAGATGTGGGAGCGGCGCCGTTGCGCCGCGAAGATGATGATGACGAAGACATTGAAGCGCAGTGGAGTGAGCCGCCCGCACCGTTCCTTCTCGTCGACACCACACCGCGCAAGCGTTGGCCGTGGATACTGATTGCGTTAATCGCAACGCTCGCACTGGCGGCGCAGATCGTACACATGAACCGCGCGGCGTTGGTCGAAAACTCCGATTTCGGTCCTTATATTACAAAGACTTACGACGCGTTCGGCATCCCGCTCGGCATCGCCGCACGCTACAATCTCGACGCGTTCGCGTTGCTGCATCATGAACTCACGACGCACCCTCGTCGCGACGGTGCGTTGCACTTGTCGGGTGTTCTCAGCAACGACGCGACGTTCGCACAACCGTGGCCGGTGCTCGAACTGCGTCTCGAAGATCGGTTCGGCGACGTCGTTGCCGCGCGCCGTTTGCGACCCGATGAATATCTCCGCAACCCACCTTCGTTGAATGAACGTATGCCGGCTCATGCACGTCGCGCGATCGAAGTCGAGCTCGTCGACCCAGGTCATGACGCGGTCGGGTTCAGCATCAATTTTTGCGCAGAAGTTGACGGCGCACTCCGTTGCGGGATGGCGTCAAGCCCTTCCAATTGAGCAACGGCGCGGGTCGTCAAAATCCGTTTTGACAGACGCGCGAATGTGGTTATCATTCACCTCCCCCGTCAGTAAAGAAAACGCACGGCGTTAGCA